>NZ_JBEHZD010000152.1:0-14566 GCF_040240285.1 Streptomyces sp. HSW2009
CCCGTGTCGTACGGGGTCGCGCCCACCGGCGTGCGGTCTTCGCGGGTCGGTACCGCGTACGCGGCCCGCGTGGGGTTACTTCACCGGCTGCGGCTCCGGGGCCGCAGCCTCCTCGCCCGCCTCGTCCGGGCCATCGGGCTCGGCCGGCGTCTTGACCGAGTCGAGCAGGAGCTGCGCCACGTCCACGACCTGGAGCGCCTCCTTGACCCCTGGGCCCGTGCCGTCGGCCGCCGCCTTCTTGCCGTTGACCGAGTCGCTCAGCATGACCAGGCAGAACGGGCAGGCGGTGGAGATGATGTCCGGGTTGAGGGAGAGCGCCTCGTCCACCCGCTCGTCGTTGACGCGCTTGCCGATCCGCTCTTCCATCCACATCCGGGCGCCGCCGGCACCGCAGCAGAAGCCGCGCTCCTTGTGCCGGTGCATCTCCTCGTTCCGCAGCCCCGGCACCTTGGCGATGATCTCGCGCGGCGGTGTGTAGACCTTGTTGTGCCGGCCCAGGTAGCACGGGTCGTGGTAGGTGATCAGGCCCTCCACCGGGGTCACCGGCACCAGCTTGCCCTCGTCGATGAGGTGCTGGAGCAGTTGGGTGTGGTGGATGACCTCGAACTCGCCGCCGAGCTGCGGGTACTCGTTGGCGATGGTGTTGAAGCAGTGCGGGCAGGTGGCCACGATCTTCTTGCTGGCCTTGGGCTTCTTCGTGGACTCGTCGTCGCTGTCCTCGCCGAAGGCCATGTTCAGCATCTCGACGTTCTGCTGGCCGAGCTGCTGGAACAGGAACTCGTTGCCGAGGCGGCGGGCCGAGTCGCCGGTGCACGCCTCGTCGCCGCCCATGATCGCGAACTTCACGCCCGCGATGTGCAGCAGTTCGGCGAACGCCTTGGTGGTCTTCTTGGCCCGGTCCTCCAGGGCGCCGGCGCAGCCCACCCAGTACAGGTACTCGACCTCGGTCAGGTCCTCGACGTCCTTGCCGACCACCGGGACCTCGAAGTCGACCTCCTTGGTCCACGCGAGGCGCTGCTTCTTGGCCAGGCCCCAGGGGTTGCCCTTCTTCTCCAGGTTCTTCAGCATCGTGCCGGCCTCGCTGGGGAAGCTGGACTCGATCATGACCTGGTAGCGGCGCATGTCCACGATGTGGTCGATGTGCTCGATGTCCACCGGGCACTGTTCGACGCAGGCGCCGCAGGTGGTGCAGGACCACAGCACGTCGGGGTCGATGACGCCGTTCTCGGCCAGGGTCCCGATCAGCGGGCGCTCGGCCTCGGCGAGCGCGCCGGCGGGCACCTGCGCGAGCTGCTCCTCGGTGCCCTTCTCGGCCCCCTCGGCGTCCTTGCCGCCACCCGCGAGCAGATACGGCGCCTTGGCGTGCGCATGGTCGCGCAGGCCCATGATCAGCAGCTTCGGGGAGAGCGGCTTGCCGGTGTTCCAGGCCGGGCACTGCGACTGGCACCGGCCGCACTCGGTGCAGGTGGAGAAGTCGAGCAGGCCCTTCCAGGAGAAGTGCTCGACCTGCGAGACGCCGAACTGGTCGTCCTCGCCCGGGTCCTCGAAGTCGATCGGCTTGCCGGCCGAGACCATCGGCGGCAGTGCGCCCAGCGCGGTGGAACCGTCCGCCTCGCGCTTGAACCAGATGTTGGGGAAGGCGAGGAAGCGGTGCCAGGCCACGCCCATGTCGGTCTTGAGGGCGACCGTGATCATCCAGATGAAGGAGGTGGAGATCTTGATCATCGCGACCAGGTAGGTCAGGTTCTGCAAGGTGCTGACGTCGAGCTCGCGGAAGGCGGCGACCAGCGGGTACGAGGCGAAGAACCCGGCCTCGTACGAGGCGACGTGGTGCTGGGCGCCCTCCAGGCCGCGCAGCGTCATGATGGAGAGGCCGACGATGAGGATGACGGCCTCGACGAAGTACGCCTGGCCGAAATTCGAGCCGGCGAAGCGGGACTTGCGGCCGGCCTTGCCCGGCTTGCTGAGCTGTCGGACGGCGATGAGGGTGAGGATGCCGACCGTCGTCATCAGCCCGAGGAACTCGGTGAAGACCTCGTACGGCAGCCAGTCGCCGATGACCGGGATCAGCCAATCCGCCTGGAAGAGCTGGCCGATGGCGTTGACGATGGTCAGCAGCAGCGAGAAGAAGCCCACCGCCACGAACCAGTGCGCGACGCCGACGACGCCCCAGCGGTTCATACGGGTGTGGCCGAGGAACTCCTTGGCCACGGTGATCGTGCGTTGCACGGGTTCGTCGGTCCTGGTCCCCGCCGGTACGGGCTGACCGAGCCGTACGTACTGGAAGATCTGGAGCAGGGCACGGCCGAACAGCGCGACACCGACCGCGATGAGGACCAGCGACACGATGATCGCGGCGAGTTGCATGGCGGCTCCTCGAACCTACGAGAGCGGACTTACTAAGCAGTAACTTATCTGGTCTTTGCCGAGATTACCGAGGATCGGCAGGGCGGTGTACTCGACCAGCCGGTGATATGCGTCGCTCAGGCTCACCTGAGCGGCTTTTCTGTTGCCCGTTCGGGTGGCTGACGGCCGTTCCGACGCCTGCGCTGACGCCCGCGCTGTTGCGCGTTCGGCTGCGCCGGGTGCGCTCGTACGTGCCCGCGCTCGCGTGTACGCGTACGGGGTGGGTTCGCGCCTGCGTGTGCGCGTAGTGGGTGTGGGTTGGAATCGTGGGTGTGGGTGTGGGTTGGAGTTGTAGGCGTGGGTGCGGGTGCGGGTGCGGGTGCGAGGGTGGGGCGGCGGATGTCTCATGGAGGGGCGGGGCGGCGGCCTTGGCCGGAGCCATGCCGGGGTGGGGCTTTGATCGGAGCCGCATCGGGGCCGGCCGGAGCGAGGTCGGGCCGGAGCGCCGCGGTGGGGGTTATGGGGCCTGTGGGGCCCGTGCGGCCCAGGGGAGCGCGAGATCAGGCCATCTGTAGATAAGGGCTACATAAAAGTTGAGCGGCCTCGACTCAGGTCTGTTGACAGGTCGGAATCCGTCGTGCACTCTTGAGTCAGTTCCACTCAAGTTGGCTGGAGGATTAGACATGGCTCGTGCGGTCGGCATCGACCTGGGTACGACGAACTCCGTCGTCAGTGTTCTCGAAGGCGGTGAGCCCACCGTCATCACCAACGCCGAGGGCGCCAGGACCACGCCGTCCGTCGTCGCCTTCGCGAAGAACGGTGAGGTGCTGGTCGGCGAGGTCGCCAAGCGCCAGGCCGTCACCAACGTCGACAGGACCATCCGGTCGGTCAAGCGCCACATGGGCACCGACTGGAAGATCAACCTGGACGGCAAGGACTTCAACCCGCAGCAGATCAGCGCCTTCATTCTGCAGAAGCTGAAGCGGGACGCCGAGGCGTACCTGGGCGAGAAGGTCACGGACGCGGTCATCACCGTCCCCGCCTACTTCAACGACTCCGAGCGGCAGGCGACGAAGGAGGCCGGCGAGATCGCGGGCCTGAACGTGCTCCGCATCGTCAACGAGCCGACCGCCGCGGCCCTCGCGTACGGCCTGGACAAGGACGACCAGACGATCCTCGTCTTCGACCTCGGTGGCGGCACCTTCGACGTCTCGCTGCTGGAGATCGGCGACGGCGTGGTCGAGGTGAAGGCCACCAACGGTGACAACCACCTCGGTGGTGACGACTGGGACCAGCGCGTCGTCGACTACCTGGTCAAGCAGTTCAACAACGGGCACGGCGTGGACCTGTCCAAGGACAAGATGGCGCTCCAGCGTCTCCGCGAGGCCGCGGAGAAGGCGAAGATCGAGCTGTCCTCGTCCACCGAGACCACGATCAACCTGCCCTACATCACGGCCTCCGCCGAGGGCCCGCTGCACCTGGACGAGAAGCTCACCCGGGCCCAGTTCCAGCAGCTCACCTCGGACCTGCTGGAGCGCTGCAAGACCCCCTTCCACAACGTCATCAAGGACGCCGGCATCGCGCTGTCCGAGATCGACCACGTGGTGCTCGTCGGTGGCTCCACCCGGATGCCCGCCGTCGCCGAGCTCGTCAAGGAGCTCACCGGCGGCCAGGACGCCAACAAGGGCGTCAACCCGGACGAGGTCGTGGCCATCGGTGCCGCGCTCCAGGCCGGTGTGCTCAAGGGTGAGGTCAAGGACGTCCTGCTGCTCGACGTCACCCCGCTGTCGCTTGGCATCGAGACCAAGGGCGGCATCATGACCAAGCTGATCGAGCGCAACACCACGATCCCGACCAAGCGCTCGGAGATCTTCACGACGGCCGAGGACAACCAGCCGTCCGTGCAGATCCAGGTCTACCAGGGCGAGCGCGAGATCGCCGCGTACAACAAGAAGCTCGGCATGTTCGAGCTGACCGGCCTGCCGCCGGCGCCGCGCAACGTGCCGCAGATCGAGGTCACCTTCGACATCGACGCCAACGGCATCATGCACGTGTCCGCCAAGGACCTGGGCACCGGCAAGGAGCAGCGGATGACCGTCACCGGCGGCTCCGCGCTGCCGAAGGACGACATCGAGCGCATGATGCGCGAGGCCGAGCAGTACGCGGACGAGGACCACAAGCGCCGCGAGGCCGCGGAGACCCGCAACCAGGCCGAGCAGCTCGTCTACCAGACCGAGAAGTTCCTCAAGGACAACGAGGAGAAGGTCCCGGGCGACGTCAAGGGCGAGGTGGAGGCCGCCGTCACTGAGCTGAAGGAGAAGCTCAAGGGCGAGGACAACGCCGCGATCCGCGAGGCCACCGAGAAGGTCGCGACGGTCAGCCAGAAGCTCGGCCAGGCGCTGTACGCCGACGGCCAGGCCGCTGCCGGCGCCCCGGGTGCCGACGCCGCCGGTGCCGCCGGTGCCGGTCAGGCCAAGGACGACGACGTCGTGGACGCCGAGATCGTCGACGACGAGAAGGACAACCGCCAGGGCGGTGCCGCGTGACGGAAGAGACTCCGGGCTTCGACGAGCAGCCCGACGTCCCTTCCGACGCCACCTCCGACGCCCCCCGGGGGGGCGGGGCGGGGGGGGGGGGCCCCGGCCGCCCCCCCCCGGGGGGGGGGGGGGCCGGGGGGGGGGGGGGGGGGCCCCCCGGGGGGGGGGCCCCCCCCGGCCTCGGCCGGGGACGCACCAGATGCCGGCCTCGACGAGAAAGCACAGCACGACGTGGCGCTGACGGCTCAGCTCGACCAGGTCCGTACGGCCCTCAGCGAGCGCACCGCTGACCTCCAGCGCCTCCAGGCGGAGTACCAGAACTACCGCCGCCGGGTGGAGCGGGACCGGGTCGCGGTCAAGGAGATCGCCGCGGCGAACCTGCTCTCCGAGCTGCTGCCGGTGCTCGACGACATCGGTCGCGCCCGGGACCACGGCGAACTGGTCGGCGGCTTCAAGTCGGTGGCCGAGTCGCTGGAGACGGTGGTCGCCAAGATGGGCCTCCAGCAGTTCGGCAAGGAGGGCGAGCCCTTCGACCCGCTGGTGCACGAGGCGCTGATGCACAGTTACGCGCCGGACGTCACCGAAACCACGTGCGTGTCGATCCTCCAGCCGGGGTATCGCATCGGCGAACGGACGATCCGCCCCGCGCGGGTGGCCGTCGCCGAACCGCAGCCCGGCGCCACGTCCGGTGGCGCTCAGGCAGGGACGGGTGAAGACGCGTCTGACGAGGAGAACGGTGGCCCGGACGAGGGCTGACGTGGCGTACGGAGCTGACGTGACGTACGGAGAGGAGGGACGTCGAGGATGAGCACCAAGGACTTCGTCGAGAAGGACTACTACAAGGTCCTCGGCGTCCCCAAGGACGCCACCGAGGCCGAGATCAAGAAGGCGTACCGGAAGCTCGCCCGCGAGTTCCACCCGGACGCCAACACCGGTGACGCCAAGGCCGAGGAGCGCTTCAAGGAGATCTCCGAAGCCAATGACGTCCTCGCCGACCCCAAGCGCCGCAAGGAGTACGACGAGGCCCGGGCGCTGTTCGGGAACGGTGGCTTCCGCCCCGGTCCCGGCGGCCCCGGGGGCACCGGCAGCTTCAACTTCGACCTCGGCGACCTCTTCGGGGGCGGCGGTCCGCAGGGCGGCCAGCCCGGGGCCGGCGGCTTCGGCGGCGGGATCGGGGACGTGTTCGGCGGCCTGTTCAACCGCAGCGGTGCGGGGCCGCGGGCGCAGCCGCGGCGCGGTCAGGACATCGAGTCCGAGGTGACGCTCAGCTTCACCGAGGCGGTCGACGGCGCGACGGTGCCGCTGCGGATGTCCAGCCAGGCGCCGTGCAAGGCGTGCCAGGGCACCGGCGACAAGAACGGCACCCCGCGGGTCTGCCCGACCTGCGTCGGCACCGGGCAGGTCAGCCGGGGCGGTGGCGGCGGGTTCTCGCTCACCGACCCGTGCGTGGAGTGCCGGGGCCGGGGCCTGATCGCCCAGGACCCGTGCGAGGAGTGCAAGGGCAGCGGCCGGGCCCGTTCCTCGCGCACCATGCAGGTCCGCATCCCGGCCGGGGTCAGCGACGGCCAGCGCATCCGGTTGCGCGGCAAGGGTGCCCCGGGCGAGACCGGTGGCCCGGCCGGCGATCTGTACGTCGTGGTGCATGTGGACGCCCACCCGGTCTTCGGCCGCAAGGGCGACAACCTGACCGTCACGGTCCCGGTCACCTTCGACGAGGCGGCTCTCGGCGGCGAGGTCAAGGTCCCCACGTTGGGCGGCCCGCCGGTCACCCTGAAGCTGCCCGCCGGCACCCCCAGCGGACGTACGATGCGGGCCCGTGGCAAGGGTGCCACCCGCAAGGACGGCACGCGGGGCGATCTGCTGGTCACCATAGAGGTGACGGTGCCGACCGAGCTGAACGACAAGGCGCGCGACGCGCTGGAGAACTACCGCGACGCCACGGCGGGTGAAGACCCGCGGGCCGAGCTGTTCCAGGCCGCGAAGGGAGAATGAGATGGACGGCCGAGGCACCCGCCCCGGCGGCAACAGCCGCAATCCGTACGAGCTGACCGACGACTCACCGGTGTACGTCATCTCGGTCGCCGCCCAACTCTCCGGTCTGCACCCGCAGACCCTGCGCCAGTACGACCGCCTCGGCCTGGTCTCGCCGGACCGCACGGCGGGCCGCGGGCGCCGCTACTCGGCCCGTGACATCAACCTGCTCCGCCAGGTCCAGGCGCTCAGCCAGGACGAGGGCATCAACCTCGCCGGCATCAAGCGGATCATCGAACTGGAAAATCAAGTGGCCGCGCTCCAGCAGCGGGTCGCCGAACTCCAGCAGGCCGTGGAGGGCGCCGCGGCGGCCATGCAGCAGCGCGAGGCCGCCGTCCACGCCTCGTACCGCCGCGACCTGGTCCCCTACGACCAGGTCCAGCAGACCAGCGCCCTGGTGGTGTGGCGCCCGCGCAGGCCGGGCCAGGACTGACGGGCGGCCGGGCGGCCGGTGACGGGATGCGCGGGAGGCGCGTGCTCGTCGCGAGCGTTCGTGGCGGTGTGCTCGTCGCGAGCGTTCGTTGCCGGTGTGCTGGTGGCGGGTGTGCTCGTGACGGCTGCGGGTCGTCAAGGTCAGTCAGTGTTGAGCCGTTGAGTCATAGCGAACGGTAGGTCCGTCGCCCTTCGGGGGTGGCGGACCTGCTGTGTTGTGGGGATGCGTGGCGGGGCGGGTGCGATGGCGCTGCGCGGCGGCCGGGAACGCGACGGGCTGGCCAGCCGCGCCGAACGCGCGAGCCCGCGCCGCAGCGTCGCGTACGCCCTGATGTCGTACACCGCCGACGCCGTACGCTCTGATGCTGCTCGCTCTGATGCCGCTCGCTCTGATGCCGTTCGGCCGGAGCATGTTGGCCCCCCGAGGGGGCGTGTGCTGGGGCAAAGGCCCACTGGGAGGAGATCACGGACGCCCAGGGGTCGTACGGCGGACGCGGACCCATGTGGGGCCGGCAAGGGCTGGAACGCCTGCCGGACGGGCGCGCGATGCCGCGCTGACCTCGGTCGATCTAGCAGGGGCGGCAGGAATCGAACCTACAGCCTTCGGTTTTGGAGACCGGTGCTCTGCCAATTGAGCTACGCCCCTTCGGTAGCTGTAGCTTGCCACGGCTCACCAGCGGCTAACCAACGGTTTGTTGCGCGGTGCGCGCTGCGGGGCGGGTACGGGACGGTCCAGGGTTTTCAACGCAGTGAGGAATGCGGGGAGATGGGCGAGAAAGCGAGGAATGCGAGTCGCCCGTCTGGCGGTATCCCCGGCGGGGTGGCCGTGGGAGGAGCCGGGCTGCGGCCGGGTGGGGCGGTGGAGCACGGGGGTGCCGGGTGCGCGGGGCGCGTGCTCGGGGGGCGCAGAGCCGTACGGGGCGGTTGATCCGGTCCGGCGGGGCCGATGACGCTTCGAGGCGATCGGGGTGTGCTCCGCGGCGGGCGGGGCGGCTGGTTCGGGGGCGGGGCCGTACCGGGGTGGGCCGCGGGCCCGGGCCACTCCGCACCCCGCGACCCGGGCCGTCCTCGCGTGCGATCCGGGCCGTCCTCGCCTGCGATCCGCGTGTTACTCCCCCGCCGCCCTGTCCCCCACTGCTCGGCGGCGTGTCGCAGGGTTCGTCAGGGAGTCGGGGCGCCAGACGCCGTCTACCTGGTAGCGGTCGACGCCTGGGGGGACTATTTCGTCGATGCGGTCCAGGGTCGCGTCGTCCAGGGTGAGGGTGGCGCCCTTCAGGAGGCTCTCCACCTGTTCCTGGGTGCGCGGGCCGATGATGACCGAGGTGACTGCGGGGTGGGCCAGCGGGAAGGCTATGGCCAGTTCCGGGAGGGTGCAGCCCAACTCTTCGGCCAGTAGGGCGAACTGCTCGACCGTGTCCAGCTTGGCGACGTTCTCCGGGATCGACTGGTCGAAGCGGTGCGGGCTGAGCGCGGCGCGGCCCACGGTCAGGTCGATGGGCCGGCCCGCGCGGTACTTGCCGGTGAGCAGGCCGCTGGCCAGCGGACTCCAGGTCAGTACGCCCATCTCGTACCGCTGGCAGGTCGGCAGTACCGCGGTCTCCACGCCGCGGCCGAGCAGCGAGTACGGGGGCTGTTCGGTGCGGAACCTGGGCAGGGCGCGGCGCTCCGCCACGTGGTGGGATTCGGCGATTCGCTCGGCCGGGAACGTGGAGCTGCCGAAGGCGCGGATCTTGCCCTGCGTGACCAGGTCACCCAGTACGCCCAGGGTCTCTTCGAGGTCGGTCCGCGGGTCGAACCTGTGCACCTGGTAGAGGTCGATCCAGTCGGTGTCGAGCCGCTTCAGGCTCTCCTCCACCGCCTGGGTGATCCAACGGCGGCCGTTGCCGCGCCGGTTGGGGTCCTCGCCCATCGGGAAGTACACCTTCGTCGCGAGCACGACGTCATCGCGCCGGCCCTGCAACGCCTTGCCGACGATCGTCTCCGACTCGCCCGCGGAGTACATGTCCGCGGTGTCGACGAAGTTGATGCCCGCATCGAGCGCGGTGTGGATGGCCCGCACCGACGCGTCGTGGTCCTCGTTGCCCACGGAACCGAACATCATCGTGCCCAGGCAGTACGTGCTGACTTCGATCCCCGTACGCCCCAGGGGGCGGTAGCGCATGCTCATGGGGTGGCACGTTAGGTGCTGGAGTTGACTCCAAGTCAAGACCTCAAGTCAGCGGCCGGCGCTGGTGGGGAGGGTTGTTCCGGGCTCCCCCGTCGCCGGTGCCCCTCCTTTCCGGCTGGCGCCATGGCGTACGCGATCTCCCCCGATCTCCCCCGATCGCGCCATCGCGTACCCGCTCACCCGCTCACCCGCTCACCCGCTCACCCGCTCACCCGCTCACGCCGTCGCGTACGTGGCCAGGGACGGTTCCAGGAGGGTGAACGCCGCCTCCGCCTCGGCCCTGACCTCCGCTGCGATCTCTTCATCCGTGCGGCCCGCGAGGGTGAGTTGCTGGATGCGGGCGAAGAGGACGCGGTGCACCGCGCCGAGTACGGCCGCCGCGGTGCGCGGCTCGACGTCAGTCGGCGCCGCGCCGGTGGCCTCGGCGAGGGCGGCGGCGAGGGCGTCCTCGCGCTGGTCGTGCAGGCCGCGCAGGCAGGTCGTCAGGGTCGGGCTGTCGGCGATCATGCGGGTGAAGCCGAGGCCGGCGAACCCCGCCACCGGGTCCTGCGCGTCCACCGCGGCGAGGAAGGCGCGGTGCAGCGCGGCGAGCGCGGATTCGCCCGGCGCGCGGTCCGCGACGGTGGCCGCCAGCGCACCCGTGAACGCGTCCTGGTGGTCAAGAGCCAGGTCTTCCTTGCGCGGGAAGTAGTTGGTCACCGTCTTCTTGGCGACCCGGGCCGCGTCCGCGATGTCGGCGATTGTGGTGCGTTCGAAGCCCTGCGCGATGAAGAGTTCGGTGGCCCGGTCGGAGATGAGCTGGCGCGTCTCACGCTTCTTGGTCTCGCGCAGGCCGGTCGCTGCGCCGTGCGGCGTGGAGTTCTCCTCGATACCCATGAGCAAACCTTACCTCCGTTGTATTTATACGTTGACACCCCGGTGAGGCGGTGCGTAACTTTACGACCGTTGCAAACTTGCACCCGCCGGGCGTGGCGCCCGACCTCCCCGACGCGTCGTGGGCGGCCGGCCGACGTCCGGCGCGTCACCCCGGTACGTACGCGTTCCCCGCACCGCGCCCGCACCCCACTGCCCGTCCGATCCCACGGAGGACTGTTGCTCCAGACCGTTGCTGTTCCCGTCCGTCCCGCGCACTCCGCCGACGGCGGCGTCGCCGCCGCCGCGCCCGCGCCCGCGTCACCCGTATCCGATCCCGGGTCCGCTGCCGCTGCCGTCCGGGATCGGATCGGGGTGCTGGTCAGCGGGCCGCTGCCGGCCGATGCCGAGGTGCGGCCGGTCGGCGAGCGCGGCGAGTGGGTACGGGCGCCCGGCGCCGGCGGTGGGGCGGTGCTCTACGTGCACGGCGGCGGCTTCGCGCACACCACGCCCGCCGCCGAACGCATCATGGCGTACCGGTTGTCGCAGGCCACCGGCCGTCCCGCGGTCCGCGTCGACTACCGGCTCGCGCCCGCCCACCCGTACCCGGCGGCGCTGCACGACGTGTTGGGCGTCTGGCGGGATGTGCTCGCCGCGGGCGTGTCGGCTGCCGACGTGGTGTTCTTCGGCGAGTCGGCCGGAGCGACGCTGGTGCTGTCGGCGCTGCTCGAACTGGCCCGTACGGAGGGGCCGTTGCCCGGCGCCGCGGTGGCCGTCTCCCCGATCACCGACTTCACCCTGTCCGGGGCTTCGCTGGACGGGCCTTCATCGGGCGGGCCTTCGTCGGGCGGGGCTTCGTTGGAGGGGGCCGGCGTCGGTGGGGCGGAGGAGACTCGTGGGGCGGAGGTCCGTGGGGCGGACCTCATCAGCCGGGCCGTGTTGACCGCCATCACGGCCGACTACCTGGCCGGCGCCGACCCGCGGCGGGCCCCGCAGTCGCCGCTGTACGGGACGTTGTCCGGGCTGCCGCCGCTGCTGTTGGCCGTCGGTGCGGATGAGGTGCTGCTCGACGACGCGCGCCGGTTCGGCGAGGCGGCCGACGCGGCCGGGGTGAGCGTGCGGCTCGATGTGCACGCGGGCATGCCACATGCCTTCCACCTCTCTGACCAGGGCGAAGTACTACTCGAACGGCTCGCCGCCTGGCTGGCCGACCCGGTCCGTACGCATCGGGTCAGCGAGCCGGAGGCCGGCCCGTACGCGCTGGTCGAAGGGCCCGACGGGGCACTCTGGCACACCTTGGTGCACGAGAACGCGATCGCCCGCCGCGACCGGTCGGGCCGCATCGCCCGCCAACAGGTGGGCACCCGGCCGACGTTGATCGCGCCCGGCCCGGACGGTGCGCTGTGGTTCACCGAGTACGGGGCGCATCGGGTCGGCCGGATCGTGCCGGAGCCGGAGGGTGTGGCCGGCGGGCTCCTGCGCGCGGCGGGTGGTGGTGTGGCGGATGGTGGCGGGGTGGTTGCCGGCGATGCGCCGGACGGTGTGCAGGACGGTGTGCAGGACGGGCCGCTCGGTCGGTACGAGGCGGTGGCGCTGCCGACGGCCGACGGCGGCCCGTTCGGGATCGCGGCCGGGCCCGACGGGGCCATGTGGTGCACGCTGTCGGCCGCCGACCGCATTGCGCGGATCGCTCCCGACGGCCGGGTCACGGAGTACCCGGCGCCCGGGTCCTTCCCGTCGTCGCTGGTCACGGGCGCGGACGGGGCGCTGTGGTGCACGCTCAACCAGAGCCATGCCATCGGCCGCATCGACGTCGAAGGGCGTGGCACCGCCCATCCGCTGCCGACCGCCGGCGCCGCGCCGGTGGGCATCGCGGCCGGGCCGGACGGCGCCCTGTGGTTCACCGAGATCGGCGCCGGCCAGATCGGGCGCATCACGGTGGACGGCACGATCACCGAGTTCCCGCTGCCGGACCGTACGGCCCGACCGCATGCGATCGCCCCGGGTCCGGACGGCGCGCTGTGGTTCACCGAGTGGGGCACGGGCCGCATCGGCCGGATCACCACCGCCGGCGACCTCACCCACTACGACCTGCCGGATGCGAGCAGCGAACCGCACGGCATCACCGCGTACGACGGGGCGGTGTGGTGCGCCCTGGAGGTGGGGGCGTTGGCGCGGGTTGCGGTGCCGGAGTGAGGTAGGGGTGGGGTGGGTGTGCGCGCCCCCACCGCGGGGGTGGGTGTGCACGCCCCACCGCGTACGCCCACCCCACAGTCGCCCCTCGCCGCGTACGCCCGTATCGATGTGGTCAGGAGTCTGGGGTCAGGAGTCTGGGGTCAGGAGTCCTGGACGAGGAAACGGCCCCGGCTGGCGTCCGGTGATACGAAGGCGAAAGCGAGCGGGGCCGAGCCGAGGTGGAGGTGGAAGGGCAGGAAATTCGGGCTCAGTTGGAGCAGGAGTTTCCAGGGGCCGCCGGGCGGCCAGTCATCGCCCTGGAAGAAGGCGGGGGTGCCGCCCAGTTTGTCGTCGCCGATCGGTTCCGGTTTTCGGCCGGGGTCCGAACTGCCTTCCCCTCCGCATGCGAGGGTGGATTCCCCTTCCGGTTCGACGTCGGAATCGGGGCGGAGGACGACGGTGTACTCCGCGGCCGAACCGTCCGCGGCGTGGTACAGGCTCGGGCCGCTGACCAGCGGAAGCGTCGCCCCCACGGAGTCGCCGTCCGGCTGTACGACGACCGCGTTCGCCCCTTCGTCGGGGAAGATGACATCCGGGTCGAAGAACGTCACGTCGCCGAATTCCGCATGTGTGACGAAGACGTACGCCAATTTCCCCCGGCCCGCTTCGCCGAGCACCGCGCTGAGTTCGATCTGACATACGAACCGCATCGGCTCGCCCCACGCCTCATTCACCGGCCACTGCGGTTCGGCGAGCCATACCGGTTGGCCGCCGAATTTCGTGACCGGGGCGGTGATCGGACTCTCGGCGGGAACGAACGCCTCGATGCGCAGGGTGGCCACCACGAATGCCCTCCTCAGGGAATGGGAGGGAATTGTTCCATCGAGCGGCGGGACGCGTGGAGTGGGGGCGCGCTTGGCGCCCGCGCAGGGCGGGGTGTGTTCCGTGCCCGGGCCGGCCGGGGCCGCCGCACTCCCCCACGGGGAACGCCTCCCAGCCCACACCTCGTCCCACCCGCGTGCCACCCACGCCCCACCCACGTCCCACTTTTAGCAACACACATTGCCACTCCCAGGGCGGGCGCGGTGCAATGGGTGTGTGGACAGGACACCCGCCATCGCGCACGCCCTGGCCGAGGTCGGGCCGCGGCTGAAGCGGCTGCGCGCCGAGCGCGGCATCACCCTGGCCGGGCTCTCCGCGGCCACCGGGATCTCCAAGAGCACCCTGTCCCGGCTTGAGTCGGGACAGCGGCGACCCAGCCTTGAGCTGCTGTTGCCGATCGCGCAGGCGCATCAGGTGCCGCTCGACGAGTTGGTCGGCGCCCCCGAGGTGGGTGACCCGCGGGTGCGGCTCACACCCCGCACCACGCACGACAAGACGGTGGTGCCGCTGACTCGACAACCCGGGCCGCTCCAGGCGTTCAAGATGGTGCTGCCGGCCAGCCGCGACACCCCCCAGCCGTGCGCGCACGAGGGGTACGAGTGGATCTACGTGCTGGCCGGCCGGTTGCGGCTGGTGCTGGCCGACCACGATCTGGTGCTCGGGGCGGGCGAGGTGGCCGAGTTCGACACCCGCCTCCCCCACTGGTTCGGCGCCGCCGGCGGTGCGCCCGTCGAGGTACTCAGCCTGTTCGGCGCACAGGGCGAACGGATGCACGTACGGGCCCGCCCACAGCAGCGCCCGGTGGAACGCTGAGCCACCCCACGGCGAGCCAACCCACGACCGGCCGAGCCACCCCACGGCGACCAACCCACCACGATCAGCCCAACCGGCCGGCCCGCTCCCCCACAGCCAACCCACCACGCGCGGGCCAGCCGTGGCCGGCCCGCCCGCCCGCGACCAACCCACCACGTTCAGCACACCAACAACCAACCCACGACGGCCAAGGTCACCCCACGGCCACGGCCACAGCCACCCCACGAGCCACCCCCCCCCGCGCCGGGGGGGGGGGGGGGGGGGGGGGGGGCCCCCGGCGGGGGGGGGGGGGGGGGGGGGGCGGGGGTTGGGGGGGGCGGGGGGGGGGGGG
>NZ_JBEHZD010000153.1:0-14538 GCF_040240285.1 Streptomyces sp. HSW2009
CCCGGGCACCCGGTACGCCCCGTGGACGTGGCGCGGCCGACCGGTCCGCCCCCGCCGCGCCGCAGTCCCCGATCCGCGCGGCGGGCTGCGTCCTGTGGCGCCGCTCGCCGCACGGGCCCGGCCGCGAGATCGCCCTCGTCCACAGACCGCGTTATAACGACTGGTCATATCCAAAAGGCAAGCTCAAGCGGGGCGAGGACGCGCTGCGCGGCGCCCTGCGCGAGGTGGCCGAGGAGACGGGCATGGACTGCATCCCCGGCGCACCCCTGCCCAGCGCCCACTACGAGGTGGCCGGCCGCCCCAAGGAAGTCCGCTACTGGGCGGCGGAGGCTCTGGACGACCCGTTCGTCCCCAACCGAGAGGTGGACCGCCTCATCTGGCTCCCACCCCCGGCCGCCCGCGCCCGCCTGACGCAGGAGCGGGACCGGGAGCTGGTGGACGCGCTGGTGGAGCTGTTTGCGGCGGGGGCGGAGGGGGCCGGGGGAGGCGTGGGGGGTACGGGGGCGGGCTGAGCCACCACCGGCGGGCAGGCACCTTCCCACGAGGGCCCAGCCCCGGGACGGGCGCGCGTCCAGGGACGGGCGCACGTCGCGCAGCAGTTCATCACCCGTCCGGGGCAGCGCATACGGATCGTCACATCATCGTGCGCACCCTTGCGCGCTCTTCGAGTCGTCAAGGCGCTCCGCCCGCCCGGCGTGCACGCCAACGCGCTGGGCAGTGACCACCGACAGATGTCGGAGGGTGACGAAAGGACGCATATGGCGCTGCGTGGTGGGGGCGGTTCGCGACAGGACCGGACGGTTTCCCCGTTGGCACAGGTGCAGCAGGAACCGCGGCTGCCGTACCCGGACGGCTGGTTCGCCGTGGCGACCAGCGACGAGGTGCCGCCCGGCAAAGTGGTCACCCGGCGCCTGGCCGGCGCTGACGTGGTGCTCTACCGGACCCGCGGCGGGCGACTGCGGGCCATCGGTCCTTACTGCCCGCACCTGGGCGCCCACCTGGGACACGGCGGACGGGTGGACGGCGAGGAACTCGTCTGCCCCTTCCACCACTTCCGCTTCGACGACCAGGGCAGATGCGTGGCCACCGGGTACGGCACCCCGCCCCCCAAGGCCCGGCTGACGGCGGTGGAGTGCCGGGAGTTGGACGACATGATCTTCGTCTGGCGCCACTCTCAGGGCGAGCCGCCCTCGTGGGAGATCGAGCCGCTGCCCCCGGCGGGCTTCGCCAAGCCGTACTGCGGCCGGCACGTGCGGTTGGACCACCCGCAGGAGGTCGTCGAGAACATCGTGGACTACGGCCACTTCTACCCGATCCACGGATACGCTCTTGAGGTCATCGAGGAGCCCACGTTCGAGGCCGAGCGGCTCCAGACCGTCACCCGGCTGCGTTCCGAGCGCTCCCGCTTCAAGGTGGCCTCCACCACCCCCGCCTCGAAGGTGCTCATTCAGGGCCTTGGGGTGGTCCGGGCCCAGATCGACAGCGAACAGTTCGGCGGCTTCCGCGCCCGGGCATGGTTCTGCATCACGCCCGTGGACCCACTGCGGGTGGAGATCCGTTCCTCGGTGGCCCTGCGCTTCGAGAACCGCCTGGCCCACCGCCTGGCCCCGACCATCGCGCGCGCGTACGTGCGGGCGGCTTGGCGCGACACCAGCGAGGACGTCCCGATCTGGGAGCACAAGGTCTACCTGGAACGCCCGCGCCTGGCGAAGGGCGACGGCCCGATCATGCCGTTCCGCCGCTGGGCCAGCCAGTTCTACACCGAACCGCACCCGGCGCTCGTGCGGCCCGAGCGGGGGCCGCGGCGCAGGACGGCCCGGCTCGAAGGGGACCTCGCTGGCGAGGGGAGCTGACGGACGACTCCGGGCGGCGGGCCCCCCCCCCCCCCCCCCCCCCGGGGGGGGGGCCCCCCCCCCCCGCCCCCCCCCCCGCCCGGGGGGGGGGGGGGGGGGGGGGGGGGCCGCCCCCCCCCCGGGGGGGGCCCCCCCCCCCCCCCCCCCCGGGGGGGGGGGGCCCCCCCCCCCCCCGTCCGCTCCGGCGCGCTGCTGTCTGGCGGTGCCGGGGCCCGGGCGGGCGAAACGCCGAGTCGGGGGTTTGCGGTGGAACCACCGACAGAAAATCACCGACAGAAGACCACCGGCAGGCGACCACCGGCAGGTGCTAGCCGCGCAGCCGCTTGACCAGCACGGCGAAGACCGGCGAGTCATCGAACGGCTTCTGCTCATCGGCCTTCGCGTACCCCCAACTCTCGTAGAGTGCCTGCACCTTGGGGTGCGCCGTGTCCACGAGGAGCGTCGCGACGTCGTTGCCGCGGCTGCTGACGACGGCGTCGTGCAGGCGGCCCGAGATGCCGGTCTTCCGGGCTTCCTGCATGACCAGCAGCTCTGAGAACCCGAAGACCGTGGCATCCGGCTCCACCGCGGCGGGTCGCTCGGACCCTTTCCACCACCCGCCGGGGCCGAAGGGCGAGCCGTACGCGAAACCGACCGGGGTGCCATCGGTGAAGCTGACCGCACAGGACCACTCGTCCTTGCCGCTCCAGTGGTCGTAGAACTCACCGAAACGCTCACGCGAGTGGAACGTGTCGCCTTCTTCGCCGTACACGGCGTCGTGCAGGTCGAGAATCATCTCCCGAATGCGGGCGGCATCTGCGTGCGAGTACAGCTTCATTTCCATGCTTCGGCCCTTTCTGCCCATTCTTGGATGTGGGGGTCTGTGGAGTGCGTTGAGTTGATGATGGCGCGCACTTCTTCGAGGGTGGTGGAGTTCCGGGCCAACTCGACATCCCTTGCCCGGCGATACGGGCCGCGGCCCGCATCCCCAGGGCTACGAATCGCGCCCGGCGACGTTCGTGGTGATCGCTTGGAGATGGGCGCCGGCCGATTGGGAGAGGCTGTCGAGCAATGCCTTGCCCTTGGCGGGGGTGGCGAGTGATGGCTGACCGATCACGCCATTGGTGGTGTATTCGGCCATGCCGAGGGTGAGCAAGAACGGCCGGTTCGGGGCGGAGTGGTCGTCTTCTTCGATGCCGTCGTGGACGAGGTTCGGTGCGCCGTGCAGGAGGAGCGAGACTTCGAATTCACCCCCGTGCATGTCCTCGGCGCCACTGCTCTCCAAGCCCGCGTCGGATCGGGCTTGGTCGCGGTCCTCGGGGACGGGGAAGAGTGCGACCCGTGGGCCGGCGACGTTGAGTTCCTGAACGACGTTGGACAGTACGTAGTTGCCTCCGTGCCCATTGACGACGATCAGGCCGGGTACGCCGGACGCCTTGAGCGACTGCCAGATGTCGTTGACCATCGCGTACAGAGTCGTCGCGCTGATGCTCACGGTCCCTGGCATCGGGGCGTGTTCGTGGGAACAGGCGATCGTGATGGGCGGCAGGAGGAAGAGGCCGTGGTCGTCAGCTACGCGGCGGGCTATCAGACAGGCGATCGCCGTATCGGTGATCAGCGGTAGATGCTCGCCATGCTGTTCAAAGCTCCCGACAGGGAGGACGGCAACGACGGGGCCCCTGCGACGCTCGTCGCCGGTTGTGGCTCGCGTGATCAGGTCATCCATGGCCCGAGCATCCCTCACCGTCTGAGTTCAGACCGATCTGTCTGCTTGGCGAATTGGCCACTGGTGAAGGCACCTGCGGACTTCGACGTGACAGCCTACGGGCCGAAGGCATAATTCGGCCCTTGTCACCCACGGGCAAGACCGGGGCTCGGTGGACGCGCGACCGGAGCCCCTTGCGGCAGGCGAGGGCGCGGGGAAGGCGCTACCCGGAAGCTGGTCTTTCCTCCTGCTGGGCGGCACGGCAGGATCGCTGTCATGAGGATTCTTGTGCTGGGCGGGAGTTGGTTTCTTGGCCGGGCAGTCGCACAGGCCGCGATAGACCGCGGGTGGGAAGCGACGGTCTTCAATCGGGGGCGTTCCGGTGTCGCGCCCGCGGAGGCCCAAACGGTCCGCGGAGACCGGACCGTAGGCGCTGATCTGGCGCGGTTGGCGGGTGAAGGGCCCTGGGACGGCGTAGTGGACACTTCCGCTTCCGAGCTGGCTCCGCGTGATGTTCTCGCCGGCTCTCGCGCCTTGGAGCCGGTTGCTGGGCGGTACGTGTACGTCTCGACGGTGAACGCCTATCGCGGTTGGCCGAGCGAGGCCCTTACCGAGGACTCGGAACTCCTCGACGGCCCGCCAGATGCGGACGCCGAATACGGTCGACTTCCGGAGGGTTGGGACGGCCCGGACTGGTACTACGGCCGACAAAAGGCGGGCGCCGAGCGCGCCGCCCGCGCGGCCTTCGGTGAGGACCGCACGGCGATCTTGCGACCGGGCGTCATCCTCGGCCCCGGCGAATATGTCGGCCGGCTCCCGTGGTGGCTGCGGCGGTCCACCCGCGGCGGTCAGATGCTTGCGCCGGGCGCCCCGGACAAGTCCATTCAGCCCGTCGACGTACGGGATGTGGCGACCTTCGCGCTCGACCGGGCCGTTGCCGGCCACGGCGGCGCGTACAACTGTGTCGCGCCCATCGGTCGGGAGACGATGAGCGGATTCCTCACCGCCTGCGTGCTCGCCACCGGCGGGGGAGCACAACTGGTGTGGGCGCCCGATCGCATACTGCTGGACCACGGTGTCCAGCAGTGGACAGAGCTGCCTCTGTGGCGAACCCATCCGGGTGTGTGGAACATCGAGTCAACGCGGGCACAGGAAGCTGGGCTGGTGTGTCGTCCGCTGTCCGAGACCGTGAATGACACGTGGACGTGGCTTCGTGAGGGAGGCGTACCAGTGGAGCACCCGCGGTGGGCCAAACACGGAATCACTCCGGAGAAAGAGAGCCAAATTCTGGCGGAGCTCAGCCGGGCGTGATCAGGCTTCGATGGCTAGGGTGCTCTGGGAGCCGAGCCGGCCCGGGGACAAGGCGCTGAACTCTTCGATCTGCGCGGCCAGAGACAACGCAGCCGACGAGCCCCGGAAATCGGGGCTCGTCAGTTCGATGCGAGCGGCAGCCATCCGTTCCACCATGACTGAACTGCGCCAACTAGCCGGAACTTGAAGGACGGGTTCTAGTGCTTCTTGTGCGCCTTCCACCTGGCCACTCATCAGCCGTGCGCGGGCAAGGTCGATGGCTGCCGGCCCTGACACCACAATTGGTGCCTCTGATTCCGGGCGGTCCTGGAGAAGCCTAAGAGCCTGCGTGGCGAACCGCTCCGCTCCCTCAGCATCTCGTAGGAGTAGGCAGGTCGTGGCGTGGCTCATGGCGATACGAGCCTCATCGAATCCAAACTGGCCGCTGATATCGTCGTGCAACTCATCTCGTCGGCCACTGGTCTGTTCCTGCGTTGCCACGATGAAGCGCCGCGCCTGGGTGCTGTCACGGAGGTGGCCGTGTGCGCGGGCTTCAATGCTGTACAGCCGGCGAAGAGCAGTGTCCCCCAACCCCCCAAATCCCTGGGCTGTGTTCGCAAACCGCACGGCGTCACTGGGCCGCCCGTCCCAGAACGCCATGAGCGCCAACGTCCCATAGGCGTACGCCTGAATCGGACCGTGCCCAATCGTCTTGCCGTATTGCGCGGCAGACCTTGCGAAAGAAACCGCCGGCCTCAGCCCTCCCATGTCGAAAGAGGTAGAGGCTAAGAGCACGCTCGCCTGTGCGGCGGCATAGTAGAGGTCGGTGTGTTGGCCTGGGCACCGCGTACGTTCAAGGTTCACTTGCGCTTGCTGAAGCAGGTTTCGAGCTTCTTGGAATACTTCGGCCGGGGGCCTGTGCCCGTACCGGCGGGCTAGCTGTATCAGATCGTCCTGGAGTTGTTCGAGGGTCAGTTCGTCCACACGCAGCGCGGCTGTTTCGCCGGAGTGCGAAGCAGCGTCCCGAGCGGTCATCAGCATGTCACTTTCGTAGATCACGGGCGATGTGGGGGCACAAGCGGAGCAGTCCTGCCCGACCATCGATTCGCTGATGGCCGGGCGAAGCAGTGCCGCGATAGGCCGCTGAAAGAGGCGTTCTAACACGCAAGCGGTAGGGCCGTGTGGTGCTGTCTTGACGCCCCCGACACGTAACAGGCGTTCGTAGTGTCGCGCCCCCGGAGGCGGTGCTACTTCACGACCTTCCCCCTGTAGTTGCTGAGCGACGCCCGTGTACGCCGCAGTGAAGGCCCGGTAAGGGCGGATGCCTCGTTCAGTGGCGAGCTGAAACATCAGAGTGCGCTGGGCTTCGTCCATGTTCCCTTCCAAGAAAAGCCTTTGTCTCCCATGGGATACCACTTCGGCTACTTCACGGAACCGCACTTCCGTGAGAAGGCGGACAGAAGTCGTAGCAGCGTCACCGTGTCACTCGAAAGGTCAGTCAGAAGTCATACCCACGACATAGCCATGAGCATCCCCGCCGCACAACGCTATGTACCCACGCCGCCACGGGAGAGGAGGGCCGCTCACCGGTTCCTCGGCCGGCCGACTGAGCTTGAAGCCAACTTCTACGGAGAGGACGACATGCGCGTGGACGCCCCACCGTGCCACACAGCTGAGGTTCCCAAGAGGGGGGTTACCCTGCCCGCGGACTCTGTGGGAGACCATGCAACTCCCAAAGATAATAGGGTAGTTAACCCACCTCAGTCCGGTTCGCCGCTACCTGGCGACGTGCTCAAGTGGCCCCCCTGCCGGTGCGGCAACAAGGAGCGTTGCCCGGAACTCCGGCCCAAGCCCGCCAGGCCCCTGAACCTGTTCGGCTCCTCCGTGGACCAGTTGGAGTGAGCGGCGAGGCCGGGCGCCGCTCCGTAAACCCCCGCTCCCCGCAGGTGCAGCCCTGCGTGCCCCCACGCGCATGCGGCCCTGCGGGGAGCGGGTCCTAAAACTGACCCATGCCTTGGTTCGGCGACAGCCTCACGTACGGCCCATGCTCCGTGCCGGACAAAGTCCACGACGGCGTACGCAAGCTCATGCACGAATTCGGTCTCCGCTACGCCGCACTGGACTTCCTCGTTAACAAGCACGGGCACTGGTACCTCGTTGACGTCAACCCCAACGGCCAGTGGGCCTTCGTCCCGTTTCTCCGCGAACGCATCACCCACGCCATCGCCGACCTTCTGGAGCGACCCACACCATGACCACCGCACCGCCCTCCACCGCAGACCTGCGCCGCATCATGGTCGAACGACTCACCAGCCAAGGAGCGCTGCGTACCGAAGGTTGGCGCTCGGCCTTTGCCGAGATTCCGCGGGAAGCCTTCGTACCTGCCGAATTCACCGTGCGCGCCAAGGGCCGCAAGCACCTCTACGCCGAGGACGACCCGAACCGCTTGGCGGTGATCTATTCGGACGCCTCCCTGCTCACCCAGTTCGACGCGGCCGGAACGGCCACCAGTTCTTCCACCCAGCCCTGGCTCATGGCCAGCATGCTCGAATCGCTGGACGTCGAGTCCCATCACAAGGTGCTGGAAGTGGGGCTCGGAACCGGTTACAACGCCGCGCTCCTGTGCCACCGGCTCGACCCCGGCCAGGTCTTCTCCCTCGACATCGACCCCGAATTGGTCCGCGCCGCAGCCACCCGCGTACACGGACTCGGTTATTTCCCCACCATGACCGCCGGTGACGGACGGAACGGTCTGCTCGATCACGCCCCTTACGATCGGCTGATCGCCACCTTCGGCGTCGGGCGCATTCCCGCAGCCTGGTGCCAACAGGTCGTGCCCGGTGGGTTGATCGTGGCCAACGTCGGGCTTGGCATCGCCCGCCTGCTCGTCGCCGAGGACCACACTGCCCGGGGGCGATTCCACGCCTACCCCGCCTCGTTCATGACCGCTCGCGACGCGCCGGACGTGGTGAGCACCACCGCGCAGCAACTCACTGCACAATTCACCACCGCACAGGGCAAGGGCCGCACCGTCGAAGTCCCCGCGGACTTGAACGGCGGCATCCCGCAGTTCCTCAGTGCCCTTCTCCAACCTTCCGTGGTCAATTTCTCCTACATCGACTCCGCCGAACGCCAGGTGCACTGCATCCACGACCCGGCCACCCAGTCATGGGCCCGCATCACCATGCTCGACGTTCGGTTGGCGCGCCTCGATCACGACGGGCCCCGAGAGCTGTGGAATGAGCGGGCAGCCCTGCTCAACGAATGGGTGGAACAAGGCCGGCCGGGCCTGGACCGCTACGGCCTGACCGTGACCCCCGAAGGCGAACACACTCTCTGGCTCGACTCCGCCACCAACCCGCGCTGGCCCCTCCGCGTCGCCTGACGTCCGCCCCCGCGGAATCGCTCGACTTATCCCAGCGCCCGCCTTTTCGACGCGCTGCCCCGGCCCCGTACGAGTGCGGCAATGAGAAATCCCTGCCCGTAGCTCCGGCCCAAGCCTGCCTGCCCGTCCGGTCGGCTTCGTACGGCCCTTTCGCTGACCAGACGGATCGAGCGGCCCGGCGGCCCGCGCGGAGTGAGCGGCGGGGCAGGGCGCCGTTCCGTAAACCCCCGCTCCTCGCAGGTGTAGCCCTGCGTGCCCCCATGCGCATGCGGCCTTGCGGGGGGCGGGTCCCAATCTGACCCATGCCTTGGTTCGATGAGGTGAACCCACCCATGCCTGAAATGAGCTTCGCTCAAGAGTTGCGTCGTATTGCTGGGCTCGTGCGTTTCGATGAGGGTGAGTATCGGGGGCGGGCGATAGCGGATATTCCGTGGTTGGTGTGTGCCATGCAGGAGAGCGTTGCGTGGACCTGGTTTCCCCGTCTCGTGCAGACCGAATTGGTCGAGGCGTGTGAGCTGAGTGCTCGGCTCATCCTTTCCGGTCGGGAAGGCGACAGGCTCGCGCGGTGGGTGTTGGCGCAGGCAATGGACCGGGCGGCCGGTATCTGCGAAAAGCACGAACCGCGTACGTTCGGACTCTGGACGCCGGTGACGGAGCGCGCGGCGGACTCGGCGACGGGGGCCGCCGCTGACCTCGCGGAGGCCGGGCCGCCGCAGGGCCCGCCGGCCGTTGCGGAGGGGGCGGGCGTGCGGGAGCTGCCCTCCATCGAGGAACTGTTGAACGTGGCCATGTCGCCGGGCGGGGCCGTGCGGCCCGTGGATTGCCTGCCGTGCTCCCGGTTGAAGGGGCTGCTGGATGACGCGTTGCATGCGCATCCGGCCCCGGCCGTGGCGCAGGTCGTCGATGCCATGCAGGTGCACATGGTGCTGGGGCACGGCGTGCAGCCGCCGCCCGCGGCCCAGCCGTCTTGAGACGCACGCCCTGCCTCACAGGCCACACCGTCACCACCATGGCCACCGTCACCACCATGGCCACCGTCACCCACCGATGGGTCCACTGCCGACGACCCTGTTAAGGGAAGAGGCGGGCGCAGCGCCTGGGGCGGTCGCGGCCCCTTCTGGTGCCGGCTGAGGCAGGGGCTCGGGCCCTCCCCGGAGCGGTCGAAGCGGGCCGCCGGGCCCGTTCCGGGCGGTGGCCGATGCCCGTGAGCGGTCGTTGTGCCTGGTCAGCGGGGTGTGGACGCTTCGCCGATGATTGCTCTTGCATTAGCCCGCGTCTGCAACTATTGTCTATGCATGTAAGGCGCGCCTGCATCTAAAGAGGTGCAGGCGCATCCCGGACGCCCGGTGTCCGGTTGTCTCTGCACGCTCGTGTCGGGGGGGGGGGGGGCCCCCCGGGGGGGGGGGGGGGGGGGGGCGGCGCGGGCCCCCCCGGCCCGGGTCCGCCCGCGCCCGAGCGTCTCAGGCGCCGGTCGGCACGCCCACCCGCGACCAGGCCTTCTCCAGAGCCCGCTGTTCGTCGCCCGCCCCGAACCGGGACTCGGCGGCGGCCAGCGTCAGCCGCGCGAAGTCCGCGAAGTCGGCGTCCGACGCGAGTTCGCCGCCGGTCAGCACGTCGTACCAGACCTGCCCCGCACGCTCCCAGGCCGGGCCGCCGAGATCGGTCGCGGCCAGGTAGAAGGCGTGGTTGGGGATGCCCGAGTTGATGTGCACACCGCCGTTGTCGTCGCCGGTGCGCACGTAGTCGTCCATCGTCGCCGGCTGCGGGTCCTTGCCGAGCACGTCATCGTCGTACGCGGTGCCCGGCGCCTTCATCGAACGCAGCGCCACCCCGGTGACCCGGTCGGTCAGCAGCTCGGCCCCGATCAGCCAATCGGCCTGGTCGGCGGTCTGTCCCAGCGCGTACTGCTTGATCAGCGAGCCGAAGACGTCCGAGATCGACTCGTTGAGCGCGCCCGACTGGCTGAAGTACTCCAGATTGGCCGTGTACTGGGTGACGCCGTGCGTGAGTTCGTGGCCGATGACGTCGAGCGGCAGCGTGAAGTCGCGGAAGACCTCGCCGTCACCGTCGCCGAAGACCATGCGTTCGCCGTCCCAGAACGCGTTCCCGTAGTCCTGGCCGTAGTGCACGGTGGCGTCCAGCGGCAGCCCGCTGCCGTCGATCGAGCTGCGGCCGTAGACCTTCAGGTACAGGTCGAAGGTGGCGCCGAGCCCCGCGTAGGCGCGGTTGACGCTGGCGTCCCTGCCGGGCTCCTCGCCCTCGGCGCGGACCTGCTCGCCGGGCAGCTCCTCCCGGTTGCCGGCGTCGTAGATGGTCCGCTGCGGCTGGTCGGACGGCTGCCGGCCGGTCGCCGTGGCGCGCACGCCGCGCACCGTGGTGATGCGCCGCCTGGTCCGCTGGAGGGCGTCCCGCTCCAGGGTGCGGCGGGCCGGCTCGTGGAGCGCCGGGTCCTCCGCCCTGGCCAGCTTGTCCAGGACGTGCGGCGGGACGATGGTGCAGAAGACGCCGGCCCGAGCTGCGGCCGGTCGGTCGGACCGCTGTGCGGCCGGACGGTCGGTGGGGGGTGCGCCCGCCGGTGCGGCGGGGGACCGGTGCTGGTGGGTGCGTGAGTCGTCCATGGGAGGCAATGTGGCACCGGCCCCGGGCGCTGTCATGACTGGCCGAGGGGATTACCAAAAACGAGTGGTTGACCCCGGCGGGCGTGTGACGGCCCACCATCCCGCATAGTGATACGGGGTACGGCATTCTCTCGCTGCTCGGTTACGCTGCTCCACATCATGCGTTTTGGGCTGCTTCTCCTTAGCTGCCGCGGCGAGGGCCTGTAGTCGTAGGCCGACCCCCTCCCCGCGGAGTTCGGTGATGCGGACGTTCCGCCCCGTCGGCCGGCCCCAGCGGACCCCGAGGAGCCCCGCGCACCATGTCGAACGCATCGAACCCGCCGCACGCCGCGACCAGCACCGCCCCCGCCAGCGCCGCAGCGGGTGACCGGCCCGCCGGCGCCCCGCGCCCCGTCGGCCGCCCCACCCCGCTGACCGCCGCCACCCGCACCCAGCAGCCGTCCGCCCTGCCCGTCCACCGCTACCGCCCGTACGAGGCCGTGGACATCCCCGACCGGACCTGGCCGGAGCGGCGCATCACGGCCGCCCCCCGCTGGCTCTCCACCGACCTGCGGGACGGCAACCAGGCGCTGATCGACCCCATGTCGCCGGCCCGTAAGCGGGAGATGTTCGACCTGCTGGTGCGCATGGGCTACAAGGAGATCGAGGTCGGCTTCCCCTCATCGGGGCAGACCGACTTCGACTTCGTCCGCTCGATCATCGAGGAGGACGCGATCCCCGATGACGTGACGATCTCCGTCCTCACCCAGGGCCGCGAAGAGCTGATCGAACGCACCGTGGAGTCGCTGCGCGGCGCCCACCGCGCCACCGTGCACCTGTACAACGCGACCGCGCCGGTCTTCCGCCGGGTGGTCTTCCGCGGCAGCCGCGAGCAGGTCAAGCAGATCGCGGTGGACGGCACCCGGCTGGTCGTCGAGTACGCCGAGAAGATCCTCGGCGACGACACCGTCTTCGGCTACCAGTACAGCCCGGAGATCTTCACCGACACCGAACTGGACTTCGCGCTGGAGGTCTGCGAGGGCGTCATGGACGTCTGGCAACCCGAGGACGGCCGCGAGATCATCCTCAACCTGCCCGCCACGGTCGAACGCTCCACGCCCAGCACGCACGCCGACCGCTTCGAGTGGATGAGCCGCAACCTGTCCCGGCGCGCGTACATCTGCCTGTCCACCCATCCGCACAACGACCGCGGCACCGCCGTCGCCGCCGCCGAACTGGCCGTCATGGCGGGCGCGGACCGGGTGGAGGGCTGCCTGTTCGGCCAGGGCGAGCGGACCGGCAACGTGGACCTGGTGACCCTCGGCATGAACCTGTTCAGCCAGGGCGTGGACCCGCAGATCGACTTCTCGCAGATCGACGAGGTCCGCAGGACCGCCGAGTACTGCAACCAGATGGAGGTCCACCCCCGCCACCCGTACGCGGGCGACCTCGTCTACACCGCCTTCTCCGGCTCCCACCAGGACGCCATCAAGAAGGGCTTCGAGGCCATGGAGGCCACCGCGGCCGAGCGCGGCACCACGGTGGACGACCTGGTCTGGGAGGTCCCGTACCTGCCCATCGACCCCAAGGACGTGGGCCGCTCGTACGAGGCGGTCATCCGGGTCAACTCGCAGTCCGGCAAGGGCGGCGTCGCTTACGTCCTGAAGAACGACCACAAACTGGATCTGCCGCGCCGGATGCAGATCGAGTTCTCGAAGATCATCCAGACCAAGACCGACGCCGAGGGCGGCGAGGTCACCCCGGACCAGATCTGGGCCGTCTTCCAGGACGAGTACCTGCCCACCGAGCCCGGCTCCGACCAGCGCCCGTGGGGCCGCATCCAACTCCGCAACGGCCAGAGCACGACCGACAAGGACGGCACCGACACGCTGACCGTCGAGGCGGTCGTGGACGGCACCCCGACCGCGCTCACCGGCTCGGGCAACGGCCCCATCTCCGCGTTCTTCCACGCACTCCAGTCCATCGGCATCGACGTACGCCTGCTGGACTACCAGGAGCACACGATGAGCGAGGGCGCCAGCGCCCAGGCCGCCTCCTACATCGAGTGCGCCATCGACGGAAAGGTCCTGTGGGGCATCGGCATCGACGCCAACACCACGCGCGCCTCGCTCAAGGCGGTCGTCTCGGCCGTCAACCGCGCGGCCCGCTGACCACACTCCGCGTCCCCGACCGGGCTGGATTCCGGCCGGGGACGCGTTGTTTTCGGGGTTTTCGGGCGGTACGTGGTCGGGGGACGTGCCGGGTGGTGGCGCGTCGTGGGCGTGGTGCGGTGGGCGTGGTGCTGTGCGGTAGGGGGCCCGGGGCGGGGCGTTGGAACAGGGTGACTTGGAGCGGGGCGGCTCGGGGTGCGCGCGCCGGCGCGCAGTGGGGTGCGGCTGGGTGGGGTCGGCCTGGCCGGCGGGGGCGCGAAGCTCACTGCCCTCGCCGGTACGTGGGAATTCTCGGCCGATTCCCGGCCCCGCGCCCCGCACCGCGGCGGAGCCCACCCCGCCGTTTCGGCAGGCGAGGCACCCGAGGATGACGCCACGCCCGCGGGACGCTCCGGGGAGTAACAACAGTTGTCTCCGTACGGGGTACTGACGCCGCGTCTCAGATGTGGCTAACATCACGTCGAGGCGGCGGCTCTGCTTGCAGATGTGTAACAAAAGTGCAGAGGCGTGGTGAAGCAACGCAACGGAGCGATGCGAAGCGTCAGGGAGGTGCCACGCGATGTACGCGCGAGAGACACGCGAACGGAGCCTGTGCGTCATCGGCGTACGCACTAGTTGGCGCACGGTCGGCGACGGCGAGTTCTTCTGCACCGAATGCGGCGGCGACCGCAACTACCGCCGGCGTACGGGACGTCGCAGAGTCGTCGTGCTCGGCCTGCCCCTGCTGCCGCGCGGGCCCGTGGCACCGGTCGTCGAATGCTCGGCCTGCCGCTCCCGCTACGGCACCGAAGCCCTCGACCACCCCACCACCACCCGGCTGTCGGCCATGCTCAGGGACGCCGTGCACACCGTCGCACTCGCTGTCCTCGCCGCCGGCGGCACCGAGGCGCGCCCGGTGCGCCAGGCAGCGGTCGGCGCGGTGCGCGCCGCCGGGTACGCGGACTGCGACGAAGAACAACTACTCGACCTGATCGCCGCATTGGCCGCCGACACCGGACGGCTGCCCGGCATCCAGGGCGACGAGGACGCCCTCGCCTTCGGCCTGGGCGACCCGAGCACGGCACTCGCCATCGAACTGCACGAGGCGCTGGAGCCGTTAGCCCCCCACCTGGCCCCCGCGGGCCGTGAAAGCATCCTGCTCCAGGGCGCCCGCATCGCCCTGGCCGACGGCGCCTACTGCCCGGCCGAGCGCGCCGTCTTGGAGACGGTCGGCCGCGCCCTCTCCCTCGACCCCGACGACACGGCACGACTGCTGCTCGCCGCCTCCCACGCCGCGTCCTGACCGACCGCGATCCCGCGGCTCTTTCTTTGTGGCGGCCGTCTGCCATTGTGGCCGTCTGCATTCGACTCCTGTCTGTGACTGCCCGTTTGAGGCTTCTGCTTGTGGCTTCTTGGTTGTGACTGTCCGTCTGTAATTGCCCATCGGCGACTGCTTGTCCGCGACTTCCCCGCCTGCGGTCGCCTCGTCGCTCGTTGCTCGTTAGCGGTGGCTGGTGGCTGGTGGCTGGTGGCTGGTGGCTGGTGGCTGGTGGCTGGTGGGTGATGAGTGATGGGGGGT
>NZ_JBEHZD010000154.1:0-14523 GCF_040240285.1 Streptomyces sp. HSW2009
CCCCCCCCCCCCCCCCCCCCCCCCCCCCTTTTTTTTCCCCCCCCCCCCCCCCCCCCCCCCCCTCGGCGCCCGCCGGGGGGCCGGGTTTTTGTTAAAAACAGTGTGGGCCGGCCGGGTTCCCGGCCCTGGCCCCCGGCAAGCCCCACTGGCAAGAAGAGCGCGGTGTGCGCTCTCGTGCGCCCCCTGCGCCCCTATCCGTAACGCGGCTGAAATGCATCGGACATGCATACGGAGGGTGCGCTTCACGGTGCGTGGTGTGACGGCTTTGCGAGACGTTGGGGGTGTGTGCGGCGCGGGTGCTCGGCCGTTCGAGTCCCGTGCGCGGTTCCGGGGGCGAACGGGCGTGCCCCGGGTGAAAGCGGCGCCCATCAGGCCGCACGCGCCGCAGAAGGCGCCGGGCAAGGCCGTCATTTCCGGCAGAAATCGAGGTTTTGGCCGGTAGGGGCGGCTGGGCGGGGTGAGCGGAAGCCGCGTTACGTGACCGACGGAACAACAGCAGGTGCACATTCAGCCGTGGCCTCCAGCGGCCCTTCGGCTATCCTGCTAAACGGAGGACCTGGGCAATGCAGCCCCCAGGTCCTTTTGTGCTTTCAGCCATGCAGCTCGACTGCCCGACCCTCGACTGCCGACTGAAGGCCACCGGAGGAAGCAGGTCCGCAAACTCCCCCGGGCCGCTCCCGGGAAGTGCCCCACGCAGGGACCGAGGAGGAACCGACGTCATGGGCAAGCCAAGCGAGACGCACAGGACGAACAGGGCGACCGCCGGCGGCGCCCCACGGGGGTGCTCCCCCGGCGAGCCGGCGACCGGCGGCGGGGCGGGTGGTCGCCGATGAGTTCGCTGCTGCTGCTGACCAACGCGCTCCAACCCTCCACCGAGGTGCTGCCCGCGCTCGGCCTGCTGCTGCACGGCGTGCGGGTGGCGCCCGCGGAGGGCCCGGCGCTGGTGGACACCCCGGGCGCGGACGTGATCCTCGTCGACGGCCGCCGTGACCTGCCGCACGTCCGCAGCCTGTGCCAGTTGCTGCGCTCCACGGGCCCCGGCTGTCCGCTGATCCTGGTGGTCACCGAGGGCGGGCTCGCGGCCGTCAGCGCCGACTGGGGCGTGGACGACGTCCTGCTCGACACGGCGGGCCCGGCGGAGGTGGAGGCGCGGCTGCGGCTGGCGATGGGCCGGCAGCAGATCGTCTCCGACGACGTCCCGACCGAGATCCGCAACGGCGACCTGTCGGTGGACGAGGCGACCTACAGCGCCAAGCTCAAGGGCCGGGTCCTCGACCTCACGTTCAAGGAGTTCGAGCTGCTGAAGTACCTGGCCCAGCACCCGGGCCGGGTCTTCACCCGGGCCCAGCTCCTCCAGGAGGTGTGGGGCTACGACTACTTCGGCGGCACCCGCACCGTGGACGTCCACGTACGGCGGCTGCGCGCCAAGCTCGGCCCCGAGCACGAGTCGCTGATCGGCACGGTGCGCAACGTGGGGTACCGCTTCGTGGTGCCGGAAAAGGTCGAGCGAGCCGCCGAGCGAGCCGCTGAACGGGCTGCCGGGCGGGCCGTGGAGCGCGCCGCGGAACAGGCCGCGGACGGCGCCGGGGCCACGGCGGGTACCACCGGGGCCCGTGGGGCCCGTGCGGTGAAGGGGACAAACCACCGCGACCCGGTCGGCCGGCGCCCCGGCGCGGAAGACGGGGCGAAAGCAGGGGTCGCACGGCCGGTAAACGGTTAGGGGGACCCGCGTAGACTGCCGCGCGTGGCCAAGGTGACGCGGGACGATGTGGCACGACTTGCGGGAACGTCGACCGCTGTCGTGAGCTACGTCATCAACAACGGACCAAGGCCGGTCGCCCCGGCCACGCGCGAGCGGGTACTCGCCGCGATCAAGGAGCTCGGCTACCGGCCGGACCGGGTCGCGCAGGCGATGGCCTCGCGCCGGACGGACCTCATAGGGCTCATCGTGCCGGACGCCCGGCAGCCGTTCTTCGGCGAGATGGCGCACGCGGTCGAGCAGGCGGCGGCCGAGCGCGGCAAGATGGTCCTGGTCGGCAACTCCGACTATCTGGACGAGCGCGAGGTGCACTACCTGCGGGCCTTCCTCGGCATGCGGGTCTCCGGGCTGATCCTCATCAGCCAGGGCCTGAGCGAGAACGCGGCGGCCGAGATCGAGGCGTGGGACGCCCGCGTGGTGCTGATGCACGAGCGCCCCGAGGCGATCGACGACGTGGCCGTGGTGCTCGACGACGTCGGCGGCGCCCAACTCGCCGTCCGTCACCTCCTGGAGCACGGCCACCCTTATGTGGCGTGCATCGGCGGTACGGAGGAGACCCCGCCGGTCGGCGACCCGGTCACCGACCACGTCGAGGGTTGGCGCCGGGCCATGCTCGAAGCGGGCCGCTCGACCGAGGGCCGCCTCTTCCAGGCCCCCTACAACCGGTACGACGCCTACCAGGTCGCGCTCGGCCTGCTGGCCGGCCCCGACCGCCCGCCCGCGGTCTTCTGCGCCACCGACGACCAGGCCATCGGCGTTCTGCGGGCCGCCCGCGAATTGCGCATCGACGTCCCCGGCGAACTGGCCGTGGCCGGCTTCGACAACGTCAAGGAAGCCGCCCTCACCGACCCGCCGCTCACCACGGTCGGCTCCGACCGCCCCGCGATGGCCCGCGCAGCCGTGGACCTGGTCCTGGACGACAGCCTCCGGGTAGCCGGCTCCCGCCGCGAGCGCCTCAAGCAGTTCCCCTCCGCCCTGGTGGTCCGCCACTCCTGCGGCTGCGGGCACGGGCCCAGCGGGGGGTAGTCGTTTCGGGGGTGGCTGGGGGCCGGGGGCCGGGGTGGCGGGGGCTGTCGGGGGTCCCGTCTTCGCCGCGTACGCCGGGGCGGGCCGTCGGGGGCTGCTTTCGCCGGGTATGCCGGGCGGGGTCAGGGGGCCGTCACCCGGTGGGCCGCCCCACCAGCCCCTGCACCGCGTGCACCATCCGCCGGAAGGACCTGCTGCGCTCGCTCGCGGCGTGCAGGTCGATCAGGGCGGAGAACGCCGGCTGGTGCAGGGTCTCCCGGTAGGACTCCAGCATCATCGCCCCCAGTTGGGTCTTGGCGCTCCGCCGGGCCTCGGGGTCCGCGGGGGCCGTGGCGTCGTCCCGTACGGCCTGGTGGCCGCGGAGCGAATCGGCGGCGGCGAGGAACCACGCCTCGTACTCGTGCCGGGCGATGACGACCTCCACCGGGACCGGCAACAGCGCCGGGTCCGGGGCCAGTTGGCGGGCGAGGGCGACCGGGCAGTCGACGTCGTCGTCATCGCCGTCCCGCAGGACGAGTACGCCACCGCGGCCGTCCTTCACCCGAACGGCTGCGATCCGCAGGGCCTTGGCCAGCTCCGCCGGCTTGCGCATCTTGCCCGAGTCCAGTCGGAACGGCGGGGGGACCGTCACCCAGGTTCCGCAGAGTTCGAGCGCGATGCGCTGGACGAGCTCGCGCGCTGCGAGGACCTCTCCGTGCCCCTCCACGACGAGGGCCACCGCGGGCGTGTGCGTCACTGCTGCGCCTCCGGGGTCGAGTCCGGTTCGGCGGGCAGGAGTTGGTCGTTCCGCAGCAGCTCGCCTGGGGTGTAGAGGTGCTCGCGCAGGGCCAGTGCCCCTGCCTCGTCCAACGGCCCGATCCGGGTCTCGCCGTCGACCGAGCGTACGGCCCGTAGCTCGGACAGCTCGAAGTCGTGCCGGTCGAGCAGGTCGGGGCTGTGGCTGGTGACGATGGTCTGCCGGCGCTCGCTGGCGTCGCGCAGCGCGTCCAGGAGCACGCCGGCGGCGGCCGGGTGGAGGGCGTTCTCCGGCTCCTCGATGCCGATGGTGCTGCGCGTGTCGCCGGTGCCGGCGAACAGGGCGACCAGCACGCCGAGCGCGCGCAGCGTGCCGTCGGAGACCGACGGTGCCGGGAACCGCCACGGCTCCGCGCCGTCCGGCGCTTCCTGCTGGAACTCCAGCGTCTCCCACCCGCCCACGTCGGTACGGGAGACACCGCGCATGCCGGGGACGATGTGCCGCAGGTAGCCCTCGATGCGGGCCTGGTCGCGCCGGCCCCGGGCACTGGCCTGCAAGCGGTGCAGCACGCTGGCGACGTTGGCGCCGTCGCGGAGCAGGAGATCGCCCGAGTCGGGCGTCTGCGGCCGGCGCATCACGTCCGGGTTGAGGTGGAAGACGCTGATGCCGGTGAGCCCTTCGTACACGGGCCGGAACGCGTCGAGCCCGGCGGCGGTCACCAGGGTCAGCCGCCGGTTGTCGACCGGGGGCATGACGGCCTCGGTCGTGTGCGTCAGCTCGCCGTGCGCCACGTGGAAGCCGGCGTGGGGCAGCCCGTTCTCGGCAGCGGGCCGGTCCTCGTACCAGACGGCGCAGGACTCGCGGGAGACCCGGTGTCCGCCGTCCAGCAGCGCGGTCACCTCGAAGCCGTACGCACCGTGCGACTGGGGGGTGCGGAACTCCAACTCGACGGAGAACGCCGCGGGGTTCCCGGCGGATCTGTGGACCACGTCGGTCACGCCACCGCGGTTGCGCAGCGCCTGAGCGAGCGAGCCCTGCAAGGACTCCGAGAGCAGCCGCAGCGCATCGAGGAAGTTGCTCTTGCCCGCCCCGTTCGGCCCCACGAGCAGGAGCAGCGGGCCCAGCTCGACGTCGGCCGACGCGATGCTCCGGAAGTGCCCCAGCCGGACGCGGGTGAGCGAGAAGTAGTTGTCCTGCATGCGGCCAGTCTGGCAGGAGGCGGCCCGGTCGCCACGGGGCGGCGCGGTCGTCGTACGGTGTGCGTCGCCGCGGCGTCCCACCCACCCCCACACCCCCGAACTTACGCAGCTCCTACGGGGTTCTGTCGGCCTTCTCAGGTCGTCCTCAGGGAGTTCTCATAATCGGGCAGCACAGTCATAGCCATGACCGAGAACCTCCGCCGCGACGGCGACTTCGCAGCCCCCGCCCACCCAGCAGGCTCCGTTCCCTCCGCCGCGCCGGCGGAGGGGGCCCGGGCGCCGCACGCGCCGGTCGGTGCGCCGCAGCCCCAGGACCAGGGGCCGTACGCGACCGAGCCGCCGACGCAGGTTCTGCACCCGGTGGAGTCGCAGGATCAGACCCAGGTCCTGCGCCCGGTGGAGTCGCAGGACCAGACGCAGGTCCTGCACTCGGGCGGGCCGCAGGGCCAGGTGCCGCACTCGGTGGCGGCGCCGGCGCACGGCGGGTTCGCGGGGTACGGGGCGCAGCCGGTTTCGCCGCCCGCGCCGGCCGGGGCGGTGCCCGGTGGGTACGCGGGGTTCGGTGCGGGTGCGCCCGCCGGGCCGCCGGCGGGGCGTCCGCGGGGGCGGCGTACCGGGGTGCTCCTCGCGGCCGTGGCGCTGGTTTCGGCCGTGGTGGCGGGGGCCGCCGGGGCGGTCGTCGGCAGCCGGCACGACGGGGGATCGGGCAACGGTTCGGCGGCCCCGGTGGTGAGCGCCGGCGTCAAGGGCGGCACCGGCGACGTGTCCGCCGTCGCCAAGGCGCTCGCCCCGAGCATCGTGGAGATCGCGGGCACCACCAGCGAGGGCAGGTCGCTCGGCTCCGGCGTGATCATCAGCTCCAACGGTGAGATCGTCACCAACAACCACGTCGTGGCCGGCGCCGACGAGCTCACCGTGACGCTCAGCGACGGCACGCGCAAGCGGGCCGAACTGGTCGGCGCCGACGCCGGGAAGGACCTCGCGCTGATCAAGCTGGAGAACGCCAGCGGGCTGCGGGCCGCCGCGCTCGGCGACTCCCAGCAGGTCAGGGTCGGTGACGAGGTGGTGGCCATTGGTTCGCCCGAGGGGCTGACCGGCACCGTCACCAGCGGCATCGTCTCGGCACTCGACCGCGAGGTGACGGTGGACGGCGGCAACGACGACCAGGGGCAGCAGGGCAACGGCGGCTGGCCGTTCGAGTTCGAGGGCCGGCAGTACAACGGCGACGTGGGCCGGTCCAAGACCAGCTACCGGGCCATCCAGACCGACGCCTCGCTCAACCACGGCAACTCCGGCGGCGCCCTCATCAACATGAAGGGCGAGGTCATCGGCATCAACTCGGCCATCTCCACGCCCTCGTCGATGGGCGGCTCGGGCGGCAGCGTCGGCCTCGGCTTCGCCATCCCCAGCAACACGGTCAAGGACGACCTCGCGGCACTCCGCGGCGGCGGCACCAACGTCTGACGGGCACTCCACACGTCCGGCGGCGTCGCTGGGCCCGCGCCTCCCGCAGCCGATCCGAGTCGGCCCGGGCCGGCACGGGCCCCGTCCTCAGCGCCGCCGCCGGCACACCGCCATCTGGTGTCTGGGCAGCGTTCGTGTCGTACCTGCGCATCGGCTGGGCAGTACCGGCTGGGCAGTGCCGGCGCACCGCCGGCGTGACCGCGTACGGTCTCGTACCGCACACCGCACACCGCGCGCCTCGTACGGCGTGCCTCGTACGGCGCGCACGCGCATGGTCCCGCACCCCGTGCCCGTACCGCACCCGCCACCCAGCACCCGCCCCCCCGTACCCGTACCGCACGCCCACCCCCGGGCTCCCCGCCCCGCCGCGCCACGGGCCCGGCCGCCGCGGTCCGCACGACGGCACGCGTCGCCTTCCATGCGAGGCTGAAGGGTGCATGCGGTGGTCGCGCCAGGTCACGGCCGGGTGGTGGTGCCGCAGCCGCCCGCCCCCAGGTCTTTGCGCAGCCGCCCGTACCCCGTCCGCGCAGCCGCGCCCGTACCCGTGAAGGAAAGTCGCGATGAACCCCGCCGAACACGGTGAGCGTCCCGCCCGCATCCTGGTCGTCGATGACGAGCCGGCCGTCCGGGGGGCGCTGCGGCGCAGTCTGGTCTTCGAGGGGTACGAGGTCGTCGAGGCCGTGGACGGGCTCGACGCGCTGGAGAAGGCGGAGGGCTGCGCGCCCGAGCTGATCGTGCTGGACGTGCTGATGCCGCGGATGGACGGGCTGACGGCGGCCAGGCGGCTGCGCGCCGCGCGGGTGACCGTGCCGATCCTGATGCTGACGGCGCGCGACACGGTCGGCGACCGGGTCACCGGGCTCGACGCGGGCGCCGACGACTACCTGGTCAAGCCGTTCGAGCTGGACGAACTGCTGGCCCGCATCCGTGCGTTGCTGCGCCGCAGCTCGTACGCGAGCGCCGCGGTGGGGGAGGCCGAGCCCGGCCCGGGGCAGACGCTCGACTTCGCCGACCTGCGGATGGACCTGGCGACGCGGGAGGTCATCCGGGGCGGGCGGCGGGTGGAGCTGACCCGTACCGAGTTCACGCTGCTCGAACTGTTCCTGGCGCACCCGCGGCAGGTGCTCACCCGGGAGCAGATCCTGAAGGCCGTGTGGGGCTTCGACTTCGAGCCGTCGTCCAACTCGCTGGACGTGTACGTGATGTACCTGCGCCGCAAGACCGAGGCCGGCGGCGAGCCGCGCCTTGTGCACACCGTGCGCGGCGTGGGGTACGTGCTGCGCGCCGACGAGCAGCCGGCCGGGCGGGGGACCGCCGAGTGAGCGCCCCCACGCCCGGGCCCCCCACGCCCGGACCCGCCGCACCCGGACCCGCCGCACCCGGGCCAGCCGCCGCGGGCCCGACGCGGCCCGTATACCCGCCGCCCGCCTACCCGCCGGGCGCCACCGGCGCCGGCAGCACCGCCACCCTGCCGCTGCGCCGCCCGCGCCCGCTGCTGCGCTCCCGGCTGCCGCTGCGCGGCCGGCTCGCGCTGCTCACCGCGCTGGCGGTGGCCTTCGCCGTTGCCCTGTCCGCCGTCGCCTGCTGGGCGATCACCCGCGAGCAACTGCGCGACGAACTCGACAAGTCGCTGCGCAGCGTCCAGGTCAGCGTCTCCTACGTCCAGGACACGCTGGAACGGTGCGCGCGCGGCGAGACGGAGCCGGGCCGGGGCGCCGCCGCGCCGAGCGTGCTGTACGTGCAGATCGTCGGCCCCGACGGGGCCCGCTGCGTGGGCTTCGGCAGCAAGCCGGTGAAGCTCGCCAAGTCGGACGTGAACGTGGCCCGCGGCCTGGCGGACGACGAACTGCGGGACGGCAGGACCGACGGCGGCGCCCCGGTGCGGGTGCTCACCAAGCACTACGTGGCCGGCGGCACCGGCTTCGCCGTCTCCCTGGCCCGCCCGCTGTCCGAGACCAACAGCGCCCTCGACACGCTGGCGCTGGTGCTCGCGGTGGTCGCCGGGGTCGGCGTGCTGGGCGCCGCGACCGCCGGCCTCGCCGTGGCCAGGGCCGGGCTGCGCCCGGTGGACCGGCTGACCGGGGCGGTCGAGCACATCGCGCGGACGGAGGACCTGGCCACCACGATCCCGGCGGAGGGCCGGGACGAGATCGCCAGGCTCTCGCGCTCGTTCAACTCGATGACCGCCGCGCTCGCCTCCTCGCGTGACCGGCAGCAGCAGCTCATCGCGGACGCCGGGCACGAACTGCGCACCCCGCTCACCTCGCTGCGGATGAACGTCGAACTGCTCGCCCGCAGCGAGGAGACCGGCCGTCCGCTGCCGCCCGATGACCGCAAGGACCTGCTGGCCAGCGTGAAGGCGCAGATGACGGAGTTGGCCTCGCTCATCGGCGACCTCCAGGAACTCTCCCGCCCGGACGCCCCGCCCGGCAGCGGCCCGCCGTCGGTCGCGGCCCTGCACGAGGCGGCGGACGCCGCGGTGCGGCGGGCCAGGCTGCGCGGCAAGGACCTGGAGATCACGGCGCGGCTCAGCCCGTGGTACGTGTCGGCCGAGCCGGCCGCGCTGGAGCGGGCCGTGATCAACCTGCTGGACAACGCGATCAAGTTCAGCCCGCCGGGCGGCACCGTGGACGTGGTGCTGCACGGCGGCGTGCTCACCGTCCGCGACCACGGCCCCGGCATCCCAACCGACGAACTCCCGCACGTCTTCGACCGCTTCTGGCGCTCCCCTTCGGCCCGCAGCCTGCCCGGTTCGGGGCTCGGGCTGTCCATCGTGGCCCGTACGGTGCAGCGGGCCGGCGGCCAGGTCGCGCTGCGGCAGGCGGACGGCGGCGGCACGGTCGCGGTGCTCCACCTGCCGGGCGTGCCGCATCCGCCTCCGGCGCCGCCGACCGAGGCGCCGGCGGCGGCGTCAACCATGGCGAACCCACCGGGAGCGTCGGGCGCGTCGGGCTGACCGGGCTCACCAGGTCCGCCGGGCCGCCCGGGCGCATCTGCCCCACCGAACCCACCCAACTCACCGAACCCACCGGCCCCACCCGGCGCCACGCGCCCGTAACCCTCCGCGCCACGGCGTCCCGTTCGCAACGTCGCCTCCAGGCGTCACGTCCGCGACCTCGCGAGAGATTCGGGAACTCGCGGGCGGTCCGTGGACAGGGAAGGGGTGAGGGCGCCGACTGGCCCCTCGGTCCGGGGCCGCGCCGGGTGCGTGCGGCGGGGGCCCGGGCGTTGACGCTCGTCGAGAGGACGTACGGTGAGTTTGCTCAGCACGGAATCCGGTGCCGCCCGCCGACTGCGGACCGGTCTGGCCGTCGGCGCGGCGCTGGCGGTCGCGGTCGCGACCCCCGCCCTCGCGGGCGCCCCCGAGGACGGCCGGGGCCCGGCCGCGGCGCAGGACCGACCCGGCCACGGACCGACCGCGTTCGGCACCGGCCCGCTGCACCGGGCCGCGGACGGCGGTCTCGCGTTCGACACCGGGCGCCCGGGGCGCCCCGCCGCGACGCCGCCCACCCTCGCCCACCCGTCGGACGGCCCGGCCTCCCGCGCCGCCGGCTGGCGGGAGAAGACGATGGCCGATGCGGACGCCACGGGCATCCGGCTGACGCGCGTGGACGAGCACGTCACGTGGGCGTCGGGGATGCGCTTCGACTGGTACGGGGAGAGCTTCGACTTCGTGCCCACCCTCTGGGAGCGCGATGACCGCAGGGGCGACGGCTGGAAGGAGCGGCCGACCACACCCGGGCCTGACGGCTACAACCAGCGGTGGAACGACGTGGACGCCTCGTCGAGCCGCAGCGCGGTGCTGGTCGGCGACTTCCACGAGCCGTCCGGCGGCGTGGTCAACCAGAGCTGGAACGGCCGGGCGTGGAAGAACTCGGTGGCCCAGGTGCCGAAGGACACGATCGGCGCGGGCTTCCTGGCCGTCGACGCGCGCACGGCGACCGACGCCTGGGCGACGGGCTGGGCCCAGGTCCCCACCGGCGACCCGGACGACAGCAAGAACGTGGGCCTGCTCAGCCACTGGAACGGCACCCGCTGGACCGCGGCGAAGCTGCCCGCCATCGGCGCCGAACGGGACGGCTGGCACCTGGTCACGGTCACCGCGCTGGCCGCCGACGACGTGTGGGCGGCGGGCTCGGTGTACGGCGAGGACGGCACCAGGCCGCTCCTGGTGCACTTCGACGGCAAGCGCTGGAGCGAGGTGCGGGTGCCCGAACTCGGCGACGTACAGGCCCAGTTCGACGACCTGGCGGTCGGCCGGGGCGGCGTGGTGTGGGCCGGCGGCACGACCAAGAGTGCGGACGGCACGCTGGGCGCCTTCGCCCTGCGGTACGCGGCCGGCACCTGGAAGCGGACCCCGCTGCCGGCCGGCACCGCGCCGGTCACCGCGGTCACCGTGCAGCGGGACGAGCCGGTGTTCCTGGTCGACGCGGACGCGGGCCGGATCGACGCGGTACGGGGCAACGCCACCGGCACCCGCTGGACCCCGCTCGGCCTGGCCGACGCCGCCGCGCCCCCGCTGAGCGCCGTGGACGTACTGGCCTCCGGCGACACCATCGACGTACTCGGCCACCGCCCGCCGAACGGCGGCACCGGGAAGGTCGGCTACCCGGTCGTCCTGACCCGGACCACCACCTCCTGACCGGCCCGGGGCCCCGCCGCGCCGGGGTTGCCGCGGCAGGGCCGCTGGGAGAGGGCTTTGTCGTACGGGGCTCTGCTGCACGAAGCTGCCGTACGAAGCTCTGCTGTACGGGGCTCTGCCGTAAGGGAGCCCGGTAGCCGGGGGAGCCCGTAGCCGCCGGGTTCCGCAGCGGCGGGAGCCCGTAGCGACGAGAAGGCGTACGAACCAGCGAAACCGGCGACACCAGCGAACCGGCACGCCGGAGGAACCGCGGGAATCAGCGGGACCAGCGGAATCGGCACGAGCTGGCAAAGGCCGGCAAAGGCCAACAAAGACCAGGGGCTCGACCGCCCGTGCGGCGTCGGGCCCCTGGGCGTGTCTCCGATCGGCTTCGGTCGTCTCCCGCCGGCACGGTCGAAGACGGCCGGTCCCGCGGCTGGTCGAAGCCGGGCCGAAGTGCGCCGATTCCGCTGCCGATTTCCGCACGGATTTCAGCACCGGTTTCCGTACCCGTTTCAGCACCGGATTCGGGGCCGGCGCCGCCGGCGTGCGGAAGTGGGTCGGGCCCGGGCCGGGTACCGGAACCCCACGGCCGTGCTGCGGCCCCTACGCCGCGCGGGCCGACGCCGCTCGGGGCGGGGCGGACACGCGCCGGGAGCGGCAGTGTTCACGCAGGTCACGGGCGTGGCCGGAGATCGCACCCGGCGCTAGGGGCCGCGGTCCGCCGCGCCCGCGGGCGACGGCCCGCCGCAGCGCCCCGCGCAGCGGAACGCGCCGACAAAAGGATTCGCCAACTCTCCTAAAAAACACATGAATAGGGGGCTCTCGTGGGCGCCAGCCCCGAGCGGCGGCCCGCCCATCGTGCTCCCGCACGCCGTTGTGGCCTCTCCGCATTCCGCTGTGCAATCGAAAGGCCCGCCGCGCTCCGTGGCGATTGGACGATGTGGTGCTGAGAGGGGACATGGTAGACGGCATCCGTATGTTGCTCGCCGCCGTATGCGGCCTGGGCTGGACCATCACCTATGTGCTGGCGGTCCGGAACGGGCTTCGCGACAGAACGTACTGCATTCCGTTGGTGGCCCTGGCGATGAACATCTGCTGGGAATTCCAATTCGTCTTCTTCAGATCAGCCGACCACATGTCGGGCAGCAATTCCGACGTCGGTGGCGCCGAAGTCGTCATCGGCGTCATCTGGCTCATCGTCGACTGCGGGCTGCTCTACACCGTATTCCGGTTCGGCCCGGGTGAATTCCCCTTCCTGCCGCCGCGCGTCTTCTACGCCGGATTCGTCGTCGTGCTCGGCCTCGCCTACGCCGGGATCGAAGTGCTCTCCCGCGAGTTCGACGACGGGGACGTGGTGCTGACCAGCTTCGGGATGAACGTGGCCATGTCCGGCCTCTTCCTCGCGATGCTGGCGGTGCGGGGGTCGAGCCGGGGCCAGTCGATGGGCATCGCCGTCTCCAAGTGCGTGGGTACCGCGGCCACCTGCGCCGCCTGGTTCCTCGACACCTCGGAATACCCGGGCCCCTGGCTGCCGTACTGCATGACCGCCTGTTTCGTCCTGGACGTCGCGTACATCGGGGCGCTCGCCACCGTATTGCGCGCCGAGAAGGAAAAGGAAGCGGAAGGCGGCCGGCAGGTCGGCGAACGACCCGTGCCCAGGGACATCGAAAGGAACGCTTCGCTGTGACGAACTCCAACCCTTCGACGCTCGCGCCCAAATTCACCACCGAGCCCCTGACGGAGCAGTGCCAGACCGTCTGCGCCCGGGGCGAGCACGCCCTGGTGGGGGTCTCCCCGGGCAACAGCTATTTCAGCGAGGAGCGCCTCACCGAACTCCTGGGCTGGGCCGCGAGCCAGTTCCGGCACGTGGACGTGATGATTCCGGACTCGGCGCAGCTCCACACCTGGCTCGCCCTCGGATACGCCCCCGGTCGGGCGCGCCGCAAGGCGTACGGGGAGGCGTCGCGCATCTACAACCGGGTCACCCGGGCCTGGCAGGCGGTCGGCGCCCCCGACGACGTGGTGTTCGGCCTGCACCGGCTCTCCGAGATCGAGGTCAGGCCCGCCTACCGGAGCCTGCTGCGGCGGGCCGAGGACGCGGTGGCCGACGACGTCGAGACCCGCGAGAGCTACTACCGGGTGGTGCGCCAGGTGCTCCGCAACCACCTCAACGGGGCGGACCCGACCGAGGCCCAGACCGCCGAGGCCGCCCGCTACCTGATCGCCGAGACGCCGTTCCTGGTCGACACGCCGCAGGTCATGGAGGTGGCCGAGTCCACCGCCATCTACCAGCACCGGGTGGAGTTCATCGACCGGATCTACGCGGAGCAGACCCCGCTGCGCCGGCAGGAACAGCAGGCGTTCGTCGTCGTTCGGCCCGTCTCGTGACCCGGCAGGAGTGGGACGCGGCCGAGCTCCACGACCCGCTGCTGCGCGAGGCGTACGCGCTGTGCGAGGCGATACTCCAGGAGGAGAACCACGCCGCGCACACCTGGATGCGGGACCAGCTCAGGCCCGACCGGCGGCCGTACTGGGACGCCATGATCGCCTTCTGCGGGCAGGCGGACGACATCGCCGACGCGCACGGCGTGCCGCTGCCGGAGCGGTTGCGCCGCTACGACGCCTTCACCGACGGCTTCTTCCGGCTGCTGCACGCCACCCGGCACGCGCCGCCGGCCACCGCGCTCGGCCCGCTCGTCGGCGAACCGGGCCGGCGTCCCGCGGCTGACCAGACGAAGCTGGTGAAGCTGGCGTTCTGCGACTTCGTGCACACCTGGCAGCTCTGCGAGGTGGGCGTGCGCCAGGCCGGCGACGCGCTGCGGACGGACCTGACGACCGACACGTACGACACGGTGTACGCGCTGGAGCGCTACATGCACGGCGTCAGCGGCGAACCGGCGCGCTGGCTGGCCGTCCTGCTCGGACAGCGCGGGCAGGCGCTCGACGAAGGATGCCAGAACGCGGCGATAGCCTGGGGCTTCGGCATCCAGACGCTCGACTTCCTGCTCGACATCGCCGACGACCTCCGCATGGGCAAGCTGTACGTCCCGCTGGAGGACCTGCACCGCTGTGGGCTGACCCGTACGGAGTTGGAGCAGGCGGTGGCCGCGGGGCAGGCGTCGCAGCCGCTGCGCGACCTGATCGCCGGCCAACTTGAGCGGGTCCGCAGGTACTTCACCGTCGCCGAGCGCTGGCTCGACCGCTCCCGCCCGGTCGGCTGGGAGGCCATCCGCCAGTCCCTGGCCGAGGGGTGGGCGACCGTCGACCGACTCGCCTGCTGCGACCACGACGTCTTCGCCCTGACGGCGGAGTCCACCTAGCGGGGAGCGGGACCGCGGCCCCCACCCGCGGCCCCCACCGTCCGCGGCCCGGCCGTCCGCCGTAACAACCCACCAGAGCCACCCGTCAGAGCAACCCACCCACGACAATCCGGCGCAACAACCCACCCACGGCAATCCGCCGCAACAACCCACCCACGGCAATCCGGCGCAACAACCCACCCACAGCACGCACCCCACAGCACCCACCCCACAGCAATCCGCCACACCCACTCCACCCCGCCCCACCCCGCCCCACAACAACCCACGCGCGCCGTGCTGCCCCGTGAGCGACCAGCGGGCGGCGTGCCCAGTCTCGTAAACACAACACCCACCCCACGACACGGACGCCAAACAGGGAAGCCGGCCGAAGGGAGCAAAAACAAAATCGCGCGGCG
>NZ_JBEHZD010000155.1:0-14404 GCF_040240285.1 Streptomyces sp. HSW2009
CGCCCGGCCCGACCACCGACCCGGGGAGCCACCCCCACCACGCACCACCCCCTGAAGGAAAGAGAGGGCCGCCCCCGTGCTGACCGTCGACTTCTCCCGCTTCCCGCTCGCCGCAGGTGACCGGGTGCTCGACCTCGGCTGCGGCGCGGGCCGGCACGCCTTCGAGTGCTACCGGCGCGGCGCGCACGTTGTCGCGCTCGACCGCAACGGCGAGGAGATCCGCGAGGTCGCCCGCTGGTTCGGCGCCATGCGGGAGGCGGGCGAGGCCCCGGCCCACGCCACCGCCACCGCCCTGGAGGGCGACGCGCTCGCGCTGCCCTTCCCCGACGACAGCTTCGACGTCGTGATCATCTCCGAGGTCATGGAGCACATCCCGGATGACAAGGGCGTACTCGCCGAAATGGTTCGGGTGCTGCGCCCGGGCGGCCGGATAGCGGTCACCGTGCCCCGCTACGGCCCCGAGAAGGTGTGCTGGGCGCTGTCCGACGCGTACCACGAGGTCGAGGGCGGACACATCCGCATCTACCGCGCCGACGAACTGCTCGACAAGATGCGGGAGGCCGGACTGCGCCCGTACGGCACCCACCACGCGCACGGCCTGCACAGCCCGTACTGGTGGCTCAAGTGCGCCTTCGGCGTCGACAACGACAAGGCGCTGCCCGTCCGCGCGTACCACAAGCTGCTGGTCTGGGACATCATGAAGAAGCCCCGGGCCACCCGGCTCGCCGAGAGCGCGCTCAACCCGCTCATCGGCAAGAGCTTCGTGGCGTACGCGACCAAGCCGCACGCCCCCACGGGCCTGCTCCCCGCCGAGACACCGGCCACCGACACGGCGGGCACCGGGACGCCGACCGGTGAGACGCTGACCACCGAGGCGCCGGTCACCGAGACGCCGGCCCCCGAGACGGCGCCGACCGCCGCTCCCGCCGCCCCCGTCGCGCCCGAGGAGGGCCCGTGACCCTCGCCGGTCGCGGACCCGGGCGCACCGAGCGGCTCGTGCTGCCCGGCGTGCTCACCGCAGAACAGGCCGCGGTCACCGTCGCCGGCATCCTCGCCGTGCAGCGCGCGGACGGCGCCATCCCCTGGTTCCGCGGCCACCACCTCGACCCGTGGGACCACGTCGAGACCGCCATGGCGCTGGACGCGGCGGGCGAACACGAGCGCGCCGGGGCCGCGTACGACTGGCTGGCCAGGCACCAGAACGCCGACGGCTCCTGGTACGCGGCCTACCCCGACACGCCCGACGGGGTCGCCGCCGACCGCGCGACCGACCGCGGCAAGGAGAGCAACTTCTGCGCCTATGTCGCGGTCGGCGCCTGGCACCACCACCTGGCCACCGGCGACGACGCCTTCCTCGACCGGATGTGGCCGACGGTGTACGCGGCGATCGAGTTCGTCCTCGCCCTCCAGGCGCCCGGCGGGCAGATCGGCTGGAAGCGCGAGGCGCCCGAGAAGGGCGGCGTCGTCCGCCCGGCCGCCCTGCTCACCGGCTGCTCCTCCATCTACCAGGCGCTGCGCTGCGCGCTCGCCATCGCCGAGCGTCGCGAAGACCCGCAACCGGACTGGGAGTTGGCGCTCGGCTGGCTCGGCCACGCGATCCGCCAGCACCCCGAGCGCTTCCTCGACAAGAGCCGCTACTCGATGGACTGGTACTACCCGGTGCGCGGCGGCGCCCTCACGGGAACCGCCGCCGCCGAGCGCATCGCCGCAGGCTGGGACCGGTTCGTCGTCCCCGACCTCGGGGTGCGCTGCGTGTCCCCCAACCCGTGGGTCACCGGCGGCGAAAGCTGCGAACTCGCCCTGGCCCTCTGGGCGATGGGCGACGTGGAGCGGGCGGTGCAGGTGCTGCGCGCCATCGGCCACCTGCGCGCCGCCGACGGCCTGTACTGGACGGGCTACGTCTTCGACGACGACACGATCTGGCCCCGCGAACTCACCACCTGGACCGCGGGTTCGCTGCTCCTCGCGGTGGCGGCCCTCGGCGGCGACCCGGCCACGACGGCCGTCTTCGGCGGCACGGAGTTGCCCACCGGGCTCGCGCCCGACTGCTGCTGAACGGTACGGGGCGGGGGCGGCCCCCGAACCCGGGCTGTCTCGCCCCGACGCCCCCGGGCCCTGGGCTGCTCCGCCCCCGTACCTCGCGCCGACACCGGCGGGCAGCCCGCTCGCCGGCTCGCCCTCCCACGTGACCGACGGGGCCGCGCGAGGGGAGCGCGCCCGCACCGGACTCGCCCACCCCCGCCCCCGGATAAACGAGATGGAACAACCGGGTCCCGCCGGCAACACTGGGCGGGCCGAGCGCACCGGCAAGCGGGCCGAGCGCAACGACAGGGGACGGGGGCGGACGCAGGTGGTGTCCAGTTCTGCGGGGCGGTTCCAGCGGTCGCTGCTGGTGGATTCCCTGGTGCGGGCCCTGTTCGGGTGGGACGAGGAGCCGGACCGGGCGGCCCGCCGCGTGGCCGGCCTGTTGCGCGGGGCGACGCCGTCGGAAGTGCTGCGCCTTGAGGCCGACTACCGCAGCCGGCGCTACGGCATCGCCTCGTTCGGGCTGGGCGCCCTGCTCGACGGGCGGGCGCTGAGCGGGGCCGGGCCCGTCGAACACCGCCCGGCACTGGCGGCCCTGCTCTCCTTCGACCGGTCCGGATACGCGAGGGAAGCGGGCGTCGCCGAACTCGCCGAGGCCCCGGGCGCCTTCCCCGTCCCCTTCCTCCTGCTGCGGCTCAACGACCCGGTCACGGAGGTCCGCGACCTCGCCCAGCAGGCGCTGGCCCCCCGGCTCACCGCGGAACACGTGCCCTTCCTCGTCGAGGCGCTGCCCCTGCTCGACCACCTGGGCCGGCGCCGCAGGGCCGGCCCGCTGCTGACCGTCGTGGCGGACCTGCTCGACCGGGGCGGGACGGAGGCGCTGTGGCGGGGGGCCGGCTCGGAGGACCCCGCGCTGCGCGCCTGCTGTCTGCGGTGGCTGGCCCGGGTCGATCCGGTCGCGGCCATCAGGACCGCGTTCGCGACGCGGGACCCGGCGCTGTGGCGATGGGCCGCCCGGGTGGCCACCTCGGCCCGGCTCACCCCGGCCGAACAGGACGCGCTGTTGCCGTGCCTGGAAGAGAGCAGCAGCCCCCGCATCCGGCTGCGCGCCCTCCGCGCCCGGGCCCGCCAGCCGCACGGCGAAGGGGCGCTGCGCCGCGCCATGCTCGACCGCGACGCCCGGGTCCGCTACCACGCCCGCGCCACCCTGTACGCCCGCGGCCTCACCGACCTGGCCCCCCAGGTCTACCGCGACGCGCTCGCCGCAGACCCGCCGCCGGAAGCGGTCGTCATCGGCGCCCTGGGCGGCCTCGCGGACCTGGGGGCGGCTTGCGACGTGCCGCGGGTACGCGCCTTCACCACGCACCGCACGGCATGCGTCCGGGCCGAAGCGTGGCGCACCCTGAGCGTGCTCGACCCGCAGGCAGTGGCGCGCGAGGCGGCCCGACTGGCCGCCGACCCGAGCCGCAAGGTCCGGCGCTACCTCCCGGACGGGGCCCAGCCGGGCGACGGATGACGGGCGGGGCCGCGGGCCGGCCCCGGACACGGCGACGGCCCCCGTCCGGATGGGACGGGGGCCGACGGATGCCTTTCGGCGACGACCGGGGATCAGCCGCGCTGGATGCCCGTGGTGTCCTGGAGGACGCCGCGCCGGCCGTCCTGCGTCTGCGCCACGAGCGCCTGCCCGCGCTGCTCGACCGCCAGGTACCAGGTGCCGGGCGCCAGCTCGGCGATCGGGGTGGCCGAGCCGTCCTCCGCGTACAGCGGACGCGCCACCGGGACGGCGAACCAGAACGGGGCGAACTCCCCGCCGGCCGCCGCAGCCGGAGCCGCGGCACCCGGCTGCCCACCGTACGAGGGCTGGCCGGCGGCCGGCGCACCGTACGGGGAAGGAGCCGCACCCTGCTGGGCACCGCCCGGGTAGCCGTAGCCACCGGCCGGCTGACCGACCTGGCCCGGCTGGCCGCCGTAGGGGGCGGCGGGCTGCGGCGAGGCCGCGCCCATCAGCGGGGCCTTGAGGGCGGGGAGGCGCGAGCCCACCACGGTGGCGGCGGCCAGCACCAGCAGCACGATGAAGCCCATGATCTGCCCGGGGCCCTTTTCCAGGCCGTCCGGGTGGCTGAAGAGCATCGTCCAGGTGGAGCTGAACGCCGCGGCGACGACGAACGCCGTCCCCCACTGCTCCAGCGTCAGACCGAACAGGTTGCGCTGCGGCAGCAGGTGCGAGACGACGACCAGGGCGGCCCCGACCACGCCGAGGATGAAGATGCCGGCCGTGGTGGTCGCGAAGTCGGAGCTCCAGCCGTTCCAGGACGAGCAGGCCGAGGACGGCGCGCCCGACGGGCATTCGACGGCAAGGAAGTCAAGGAAGGAGGCGATGAACAGCAAAATCGCTGCTCCGATCACCACGCCATCGCCTCTAGTGAGGGAGCGGATGTTCACGTAAGTTCCTCTGTCGGTCTCGTCTGATGTCGTCGCTATCGCCGGACGCGCGGTGCGAGGGCGTGGGGGCGGCCCCCCATCGTACGGGTGAACCTACCGCCGAATCGGCCGGGTGCTCCCGATCGGGAGCGACCGTTACGGCTGCTCAACCGGGCCGTTACCGCGTCCCGCGCAAGAAGTCCGTAATGCCGTCGGCGATACCACGTGCCGCCCGCTGTCTCCACCGTCCATCGGTCAACAGCGCCGCATCCTTTGAGTCGCGCATATTGCCACACTCGATGAACACCTTGGGAACCGTGGAGAGGTTGAGTCCGCCCAAATCGTCGCGGACCGTCAGCCCCTCGCCGCCGCCCAGATAATTGGCGGGGGCGGTTCCGGTGGCCGTCGAGAAGCCGTGCACCAGGCGCTCGCCCAGGTGGCGCGAGGGGCCGGTGATGGCGGACGTGTCCGCCCCGCCGTCCCGTACCGACGCGGGCAAGATCACATGGAACCCGCGCTGGCCGGGGCCCGCCCCGTCGGCGTGGACGGAGACGGCGGCGTCGGCCCGCGCCTCGTTGCCGATCGCGGCCCGCTCGTCCACGCACGGGCCGTACGGGCGGTCGTCGTCCTGCGTGAGCCGTACGGTCGCGCCGCGCTCCGTCAGCAGCGCCCGCACCCGGCGCGACACGTCGAGCGTGAAGGCGGCCTCGGCGTATCCGGCGTTGGTCTCCGTGCCCGTGGTGTCGCACTCCTTGCGGTGGGTGCCGACGTCGACGGTGCGGGCGATGGCGGCCGTGTGGTCGCGGTTGCGGGGATTGTGCCCCGGGTCGATCACCACGACCTTGCCCCGCAACGCGCGCCCGCCGTCGGGCGTGCGCTCCGGCGACTGTCCCGGCTTCGAGTCGGCGGGCTTCTCCCGCGGTGCGCCACCGGCCGGCGACGGCGATGAGGTGGCCGTGGCGGCGGCCGGCTTGTCGCCGGCGGCCTCCGTACCGTCCTCGTCCAGCGAGCGCCAGACGAGCCAGCCCGCGAAGCAGACGGGCGCGAGCACGGCCAGCACGATCACGAGGGTGCCGCCGAGCCGGCGTGGTGTGGGGGGGAAACTGCCGTTCGACACGCGGGCGATGGTAGTCCGCCGGGGGCTTCCCGGTGCGCGGCGGGGCGTATTCGGATGATGCGTCCGCAGACGTCGCCCTACGGCTGCTCGGCCCGCCGCACAGCCCCCGTCTCGCCCCCGCGCGCGGGCGTGGGGGTCAGATGCCCGGGCCGGTACGGCGCAGCACCCGCAGCGACCCGGTGGCCGACACCTCGGCGAACGCGCCCGACTCCAGGGCCCGCCGGTAGATGCGGTACGGCGCCTGGCCGCCGTCGGCCGGGTCGGGGAAGACGTCGTGGATCACCAGCAGTCCCTGCGGCGCGAGGTGCGGAACCCAGCCCGCGTAGTCGCCGCCGGCGTGCTCGTCGGTGTGTCCGCCGTCGATGAAGACCAGCCCGAGCCGGCCGCCCCACACCGCGGCGCCCTGCGGGGAGCGCCCCACGACCGCGATGACGTGCTCTTCGAGGCCGGAGGCGTGCAGCGTGCGGCGGAAGGTGGGCAGCGTGTCCATCCGTCCCACCACCGGGTCGACCAGCGACGGATCGTGGTACTCCCAGCCCGGCTGCTGCTCCTCCGAGCCGCGGTGGTGGTCGACGGTGACGGCCACCGTGCCCGCCGCCCGCGCGGCAGCCGCGAGGAGCAGCGTGGAGCGCCCGCAGTAGGTGCCCACCTCAAGCAGCGGCAGCCGCAGCGCGCCCGCCTCCTCGGCCGCCGCGTACAGGGCCAGCCCCTCGTCCACCGGCATGAACCCCTTGGCCGCGGAAAATGCGGCGACTATCTCCGACGTGGGCGACATGGCTCGTTCCTCTGCTTTCCGCTGTTGCTGCTGTTGTTCTTGCTGTTGCTGCCGTTATTGCTGTTCTTGTTGTTTCTACTGCTTCTACTGCTTCTACTGCTTCTGCGGCTCTGCCGCCTCCCGCGGGCACGGCTGCGCGGGGCGTCCGGCGGCCGGCGCTCCCCTCGTACGGGGCGGCCGTACGGGGCGGGGCGGGGCAGTGTGGCGCGGCGCAGGCGCCGAGGGGCGTGCGCCGTACCCCGGTGTGACCCCTATCCGGCCGTCCCCGGCCCCCTAACTCGACCTGGTGGGGCCCGGCTCGCGGTGGGCGCCCGGGGGCAGGAGGGCGCCCCGCTGCCAGCATGACTGGCATGTCGCAGACAGATGCCGGCGGTCCCGCCGCAGCCGAAGTCCCGGCCCCCGCCCCCGCGCGGCCGACACCGCTCGCCTGGGCGGTGATCCTCGCGGCGTGCGCGGGTCAATTCCTCGTCGTGCTCGACGTCTCCGTCGTCAATGTGGCGCTGCCCTCCATGCGGAAGGGGATCGGTCTCGACGCGGACGACCTCCAGTGGGTGGCGAACGCGTACACCCTCACCTATGCCGGGTTCATGCTGCTCGGCGGCCGGGCCGCCGACCTGTTCGGGCGCAAACAGGTGTTCCTCGTGGGGCTCGCCGTGTTCACCGCGGCCAGCCTCGCGGGCGGCATCGCGCAGGAGCCCTGGCAGATCATCGCCGCCCGGGCCGCGCAGGGCGTGGGCGCGGCCACCCTCGCACCGTCCACGCTGACGATCATCACCTCCTCGTTCCCCGAGGGCCCCGAGCGGATGCGCGCCATCGGGCTGTGGATGGCCGTCGGCATCGGCGGCGGCGCGGCCGGCGGGCTCATCGGCGGCGTCCTCACCGACTACCTGTCCTGGCGCTGGGTGCTGCTGATCAACGTGCCGATCGGGGTGCTGGTGTTCGCCGCCGCGGCCGTCTCGCTGACCGGCAAGCACGCGACGGCCTCCCGCCGCCCGCTCGACCTGCCGGGCGCCGTCCTCGTCACCTTCGGCGTGGGCGCCGTCGCGTACGGGATCGCGCGGACCGAGACGTACGGCTGGAGCGGGCCGGAGGCGCTCGTACCGCTGCTCGGCGGGCTGCTCGCGCTCGGCGCCTTCCTGGCCGTGGAGTCCAGGTCGGCGGAGCCCCTGGTGCCGCTGCGGCTGTTCCGCATCCGCTCCGTCTGGTCGGCCAACCTGGTGCTGCTGGTCTGCGGCATCGGCTTCTTCGCGATGTGGTACTTCCTGTCGCTCTACATGCAGAACGTCCTCGACTACAGCGCCGTGCGCACCGGGCTCGCACTGCTGCCGCACACCATCTCGATCATCGTCGGGGCGCAGCTCGCGCCCAAGCTGATGGCGCGCGGCGTGGACCCGCGGCTGCTCACGCTGGCCGGTGGGCTGGTGGCGTCGGCCGGCTTCTGCTGGCAGAGCACGATGGACGTGGACGGCTCGTTCTTCACCACGATCCTGGGTCCCGGCGTCCTGATGTCCTTCGGCGCGGGCCTGATGATGACCCCGCTGACGGCCGCGGCCACCTCGGGCGTCGACGTCACCGACGCGGGCGTGGTCTCGGGCCTGCTCAACACCTCGCGCACGATCGGCGGCGCCCTCGGCCTGTCCATCCTGGTGACGGTCTCGGCCGACCGCACCGAGGCCATCGGGGGCGGCTCGGCGGACGCCCTGACGGAGGGGTACGGCCGGGCGTTCCTGGTCGCCGCGGTGGTGTTGCTGCTGGCCACGGCCCTGGTCGGGCTGATGCCCGCGCCCCGGGTGGCGAAGCCGGCGGCGGATGACGCGGTGGCGGACGGTGCAGTGGCGGACGGCGCGCCCGACGAGGGCTCCGCGGCCCCCGCCCCCGCGACCCCCGCCGTTCCCGCTCCCACGGCCCCGGCCGCCCCCGCGGACCCGCCCCCCGCGGGGGCGGGGGGGGGGCGGGGCCGGGCGCCGCGAAGCCCCCACGACCGGCGCCGCACCGCGCTGCACCGCACCGCACGGTGCGGTGCCATCGCACGCATGAACCGCCGCACGAACCGCCGCACCACGACGAGGAGAGCCACCATGACCGACGCCCCGACCCCGCCGGCCGCTTCCAGCACATCGGCCGCCCCGGCCGTGTGCAGTGCTCCGGCCACTTCCAGCACACTGGCTGCCCCGACCACCCCGGACGCCTCCGCCTTCCCCGCGGTCGGGCGGCGGGTGCTCGTCAGTGGGGCCTCGCGCGGGCTCGGGCGGGCGCTCGCGACGGCCTTCGCGGCCAACGGGGACCGGGTGGTGGTGCACTACGGGACGCGCCGCGCGGAGGCCGCGGCCACCCTCGCCGCGCTCGCCGGAACCGGGCACGCCCTGGTCGGCGCCGACCTCGCCGCGCCCGACGGGCCGCGGGAACTGTTCGACGGGGCCGTCGCCGCGCTCGGTGGGCTCGACGTCCTGGTCAACAACGCGGCCGTGAACACCCCGCACCCGCCGGCCCGTACCGGCTACGACGAGTGGACGGCCGCCTGGCGGGCCCACGTCGCCGTCAACCTGCTCGGCACGGCGGGCCTGAGCCACCTCGCCGCCGGGCGCATGATCGAGCAGGGCAACGGCGGGCGGATCGTCAACATCGGTTCGCGCGGAGCCTTCCGCGGCGAGCCCGACCACCCGGCGTACGGGGCGACGAAGGCGGCCGTGCACGCGCTCGGCCAGTCACTGGCCGTCGCCCTCGCCCCGTACGGGATCGCCGTCGCCTCGGTGGCGCCCGGATTCATCGCGACCGACCGGGTCGCCCACCGGCTGACCGGCGACGAGGGCGCGGCGATCCGCGCGCAGAGCCCGTTCGGCCGGGTCGCCGAGCCGGCGGAGGTCGCGGCGGCCGTCCTGTGGCTCGCCTCCCCCCAGGCCCAGTGGAGTTCGGGCACGGTACTCGACCTCAACGGCGCCTCGTACCTGCGCACCTGAGCCGCGGCGTGCGGCGCGCCTGGGCACGGCGTGCGGCGCGCGCCTACAGCCAGCCGTTCTGGCGGGCCGTGCGGACCGCTTCCATGCGGTTGCGGGTGCCGGTCTTGCCGATGGCGGCCGAGAGGTAGTTGCGGACGGTCGCGGGGGAGAGGTGGACGCGGGCGGCGACGTCGGCGACGGTCGCGCCGTCGGCCGCCGCGGACAGCACGTCGCGCTCGCGCTGGGTGAGCGGGTTGGGGCCGGCGCTGAGCGCGGCGGCGGCCAGCGCCGGATCGATGACCCGCTCGCCGGCGAGCACCCGGCGGATCGCCGCCGCCAACTCCTCCACGGGCCCGTCCTTGACGAGGAACCCGTACGCACCGGCCTCCATCGCGCGCCGCAGATAGCCGGGCCGGCCGAACGTGGTGAGGATCAGCACCCGGCACTGCGGGAGCCGGTCGCGCAGTTCCGCCGCCGCGTCCAGGCCGCTCAGGCCGGGCAGTTCGATGTCGAGCAGCGCCACGTCGGGTCGCGTCCGCCGCGCCTCCGCGACGACGGCGTCACCGGCGGCCACCTGCGCCACCACCGTGAGATCCGGTTCAAGACCGAGCAGCAGCGCCAACGCCCCGCGCAACATGCCCTGGTCCTCGGCGAGCAACACCCGGGTGGCCGCCCCGCCCTCATCGTCCATGGCGTCAACGTCCATGACGTCAACGCTATCTGCCACGGAGTCCCGCAGGTCACCGCGCGGCCCCTGTACGGGCCCAGTCTGATCTGCGACATCGCGGACGCCAGCGACACCTCCCCGCACCTGCGGCGTGCCGTCACCGACGGGGGCGGCCGTGGGCCGTTCCGCGTCGCCCGGTTCGCACCGCGTTGGGGCACCCGCTACCCGGCTGGCGGCAAGGCCATCCGATTCGAACGGGCAACGCCACTCCTGGTCCTGGTCGACCTGGTCGGCGCCCGGTTCGACGACCCGGCTCCGTGCGGATCTCGGCCTGGGTCCTCACCGGGCCTGGCGACCAGCCAGGTAATCGCCTTGGGCCGAGAACTCGCGCCCCGGGTTCCTGCTGGCGACGCCCCCGTTGTTGGCGGAGCCCAGCCCGGCCTGGGGGGAGCCGATGTCGACGCGGCGGGCGCGCCTGGCGGCGGGCTCGTCGTCACCCATGATCAGCATCGGGTCGAGCATCACGATGGTGGCCGCCACGATGAGGAAGACGAGCGGGCCGATGAGCAGCGGCAGCACGTCGAGGGCGGCGGAGTTGTTGCCGGAGGCGGCGTGGGCGGCGTGGGCGTCGTGGGCGACCTGGACGCCGAGGGCGGCCATGCCGGTGTAGTGCATGCCGGTCACGGCGATGCCCATGATGACGCTCGCGCCGAGGCTGGCGAGGAAGCCGCGGACGGAGACGGCGGCCCAGAGGGCGGCGGTCGCGGCGACGATGGCGATGAGCACGGAGAGCGCGACGATGCCGGGCGTGTACGTGAGGGAACCGTCCATCTGCATGGCGGCCATGCCCAGGTAGTGCATGCCGGCGACGCCGAGCCCGGTGAAGAGACCGGCGGTGAGCAGCGGGACCGGCCGCGTGCCCCGGTAGCCGACGGTGAAGACGCCGGCGCCGACGACGAGTACGGCGACGAGCAGGCTGAGGAAGGTCAGCGTGCCGTCGTACGAGATGACGGTCTCACTCACCTGGAAGCCGAGCATCGCGATGAAGTGCATGGTCCAGATCCCGCATCCGATCGACGCGGCGCCGAGGGCCAGCCAGCCGGGCTTGCGGGTCCGCCCGGTCGCGAGCGACCGCACGGTGCAGCGCAACCCCAGTGCGCTGCCGAGGCAGGCCATCACATAGCCCGCAACGGGCGTCGCCATGCCGTAGTTGAACCCGTCGATCGTGCCCTGCATCGTGCGGCCCTCTGTTCCTTCTGCAAAAATCGTGGAGATGCTGTGAAGGGGATACTAATCCGGTGATTCGGACACTCTTGCCGCCCACCGCGTCCCGGCCCTCTCGGCCTCAGGACAGGCCACACCCCTCACGCGCACGCTCCACACCCTGTCTGGCACCCCCGGCCATCCGGGCCAGGCGGACTAGCAGGAAAACGTCATGCGGGTGGGGCGCCGCCCCGGGTAGCGTCGGCGGCCATGACGTCACCTCCACGCGAGCGCCCCCCTTACACCGCGGACGAGCGGACCCAACTGATCGGCTGGCTCGACATGCAGCGCGCGATCATCCACTGGAAGGCCGCCGGGCTCTCGGAAGAGGACGCGCACCGGTCGCTGCTCCCCACCTCGCCGCTGATGACCGTGGCCGGCCTGGTCGCGCATCTGACCTGGGTCGAACACCTCTGGTTCGAGCACGTCTTCCTCAGCCGCCCGCCGCGCGGCCCGCGGGCCGCGGCCGCTGCGCCGGCGAGCGCCGAGATGCGGGTGGCCGGCGTACCGCTGGCCGAACTCGTCGCCGCGTACGAGCAGCAGTGCGCGATCTCCAACGAGATCATCGAGGCCCACGCGCTCGACGACACGGGCCGGGCCCCACACCTCAAGGCCAAGGACGCGAGCCTGCGGTGGATGCTCTTCCACCTCATCGAGGAGACCGCCCGGCACGCGGGCCACCTGGACACCATCAGGGAACTCCTCGACGGCGAGAAGGGCTACTACTGACCGGTGCCGGGGTGGGCGGCTTGCGCGGGGCGGGTACGGGGCGGGTGCGGCCGACGGGCCCGGATGCCGGGGACCGGACGCGGCGGGCAACGGACGCCGTCGGCCGGACGCGTCCGGGCCGTCTCCGCCCCGCCGTAACTCACGGCGCCGTCCCCGCACCACCACGCTCCTACGGTGCTTCGTCCCCGTCCACGGGGAGTTCCGCCGTGAGTCGGAAGCCGCGGCGGCCGTCGGGGCCGCAGCGCAGCGCGCCGCCGGCCACCGCGAGCCGCTCCGCCAGGCCGGCGAGCCCCGTGCCGCCGCCCGGCCGCTTCGGCGTTTCGTCCGGCTCCGTCCCGGCCCGCGCCGCGGCGCGCTGCCCGTCGTCCACGATGCTCAGCCGCACCAGGTCGGGGCCCACGTGGAGGTCGATCTCGCAGCGGGTCGCGCCGCTGTGCCGGACCGTGTTGGTCACGCCCTCCCGCACCACCCAGCCGAGCAGCGCCTCGGTCTGCGCCGACAGCGGCGGGGCCGACTGCCGGACGACCGCCTCGATGCCGGCGGCGTCGAGCAGCGAGCGGGCCCGGCCGAGTTCGGTGGAGAGGCTGCCCTCGCGGTAGCCGGCGACGGCCTCGCGGATCTCGGTCAGCGCCTGCCGGCCGACCGCCTCGATGTCGGCGGCCTGGGCGAGCGCCGCATCGAGGTCGCGCGGCGCGAGCCGGCGGACCGCCTCCGCCTTCACCACCACGACCGACATGGTGTGCCCGAGCAGATCGTGCAGGTCCCGGGAGAACCGCAACCGCTCCTGCTCCACCGCCGACCGCGCCAACTCGCCCCGGGTGCCGTGCAGTTCGTGCACCGTGGCGACGAGCCGCCGGATGACGGCGACCACCCCGCCGGACAGCAGCGCGGAGTACGCGACGGTGAGCATCTGGTCGGTGTGCCCGCTGCGCGCCGCGCTCAGCACCCCGATGGCCACCACGGCCAGCAGCGCGGGCAGCACCAGTGGCGCCCGTACCGCGACCCCGGTCGCCAGCGACAGCAGCGAGAACAGCGTCAGCCAGTTGCCCCCGTACCCGGCACCGAGCGCGGTGGCCAGCGCCGCGGCCGGCAGCAGCAGGAGCGTCGCGGTCCGGCGCCTGGCCGGCGCGGACGTACTCCCGACGAAGACGACCGCGACGTAGCACGCGGCGAACGACACCAGGCCCACCGCCGCCGGCCAGCGGGGCGACACCTCCCCCTCCCACACGTCCGCCGCCGCCCCGCTGGCCAACAGCAGCCAGGGAATCAGCAGCCATTCGCTGGGCCCGTCGTCCGGCACCCCGTCCGGGTCCGTGCCGGCCCGCCCCGCGCGCCGCTCCCACCGGGCACCGGCCCACTCCCGCAACCCCATCCCACCCACACCCGCCCTCTCCGTTTCACCGCCCACACCCACACGTACGCGCGCGCACCCGCATAGTGCCGTGCTGTCTAGTCCCGTGTTGTCCAGTCCCGTGCCCTGTCGTGCCGTCCAGCTACCTCGGCCGCCCGGGCGTCGACCACTCGCGCGTCGTCCGCCCGTACGTCGACCGTCCGTCGCTCCCGGCCCCCCGCCCCCCCCCCCCCCCCCCGGGCCGGGGGGTCAGCCCCGGCGCACCGTGATCGTCGTCCAGGCGCCGACGTGCACCCGGTCGCCCTCCTGGAGCGGGATCGGTACGTACGGCTGGATCGGCTCGTCACCACCGTTGATGGTGGTGCCGTTCGTCGAGTCCTGGTCCACCACGGCCCAGCCCCCGTCCGGCTGTGACACCAGCACCGCGTGCTGGTGCGAGACGCCCGGGTCCTCCGGCTGTCGGGACAGGTCGATGTCCGGGGCCTCGCCCGTGCTGTGCCGGCGGCGACCGATGGTGATCTGGCTGCCGGAGAGCGGCAACTGCTGCTCGGGCGAGTACGCCGGCAGGTTGAGCCCGGCGGCCTCGGGGCCGCTGCGGGTCATCATCGCCATGAAGTACTCGCGGTCGGGCGCGATCACCGCGACCCAGTTGCCGGCCGACGGCTGGCCGCCGCCCGGACCGCCCTGCTGGTACCCGCCGTCGGGCCGGTAGCCGCCCGCGGGCTGCGCCGAACCCTGCGGGGGCTGGCCCTGCGGCGGACCGGCCGGCGGCTGGCCGGGCTGACCGTGCGGGCCCGGTTGCCCGTGCTGACCCGGCTGCCCGTGCTGGCCCGGCTGACCGGGGAACGGCGGCGGGCCCGGCTGCGGGGGACCGGCGGGCGGAGGGCCCGGCTGCGGCGGCGCCGCGCCCGGGAACTCCCCCTCGCCGGGGAACGGCGGACGCCCGCCCGGCGCACCTCCGGGGCCCTGCCCCGGAGCGTCCGGGAACGGCCGGGGCGCGGCCGGCGCCGGGGCGCCGGGGGGGGGCGCCCGCCCCCCGGGGGCGCCCCGGGGGGGGGGGCGGCCGGGGGCGGGGGCCCCCCCCGCCGGCCCGGGCCCGACCGAGGCCCTGTGAGGGCCC
>NZ_JBEHZD010000156.1:0-14387 GCF_040240285.1 Streptomyces sp. HSW2009
CCCCGCGCGGGGGCGCCCGCGCGCCGCTGGCCGCCGCCGGCCGTGCCGTCCGGCGCCCCTGGTACGCCTTCGTGGGCTGGGTGGCACGGCTGTTGCTGCGGGCCTGTCGGGACCACGCGGCCGAGATGGAGCGGGGCGTGGCTGCCGCCGCCGCCCAGCGCGCGCAGCACGTGGACTACGGGCTGCGCATCGTCGCCCAGGAACAGGTCGGCCTCGCCTACGCCGGCTGGGACCGGCTGCTCACCCGGGTGGCGCTGCCCGCCTGGCGGATGGGCCGCTGGCCGGCGCGGCTGGACGCCGGCGTGGTGGCCGCGCTGACCGAACTCTCCCGCCGCGACCGGCTCGCCGAGGGCTTCGCCTCCCGCCTGGGCGAGCGGCCCGCCTGTGACCTGTTGGAAGAGCCGGGCGCCATCGACGAGGCGACCTCGCTGCTGGCGGCCCGCCTCTTCCACGGCGGCCCCGCGACGCCAAGCCCGGCGTGGTCCCCGGTGGACTGGGAGCAGTATCCGGAGGAGGTCGTGGACCGGAAGTGGCGCCAGGATGCGGCTCGCCTGCACGCGGCCCTCGGCACCCTCCCCCCGGCCCACCGCCCCCAGCCACCCCACTCAACAGAACCCACGGCCCCGGGCCACGCAACCACCTCGCCGGCGGGCGAGAACGCAACCGCCTCGCGGGCGGGCCCGAACGCTGCCACCCCGCCGGCCGGCGAGGCCACGACCCCGTCGGCCAGCGCCCAGCCCTTCGCAGCGGCGGGCCGATCCCACGCGACCGCCTCGCCCGCGGGACCGAACCCCGCCACTCCACCGGTCGGCCAGGCCACGACCCCGTCGGCCAGCGCCCCGGCCACCGACGCCACTCCCGCCCCACCTCCCGTACCGCAGGACCCGCAACCGGCCGGGCAGCCGACCACCACGACGGAACACATCCCGGCGGGGCTCACCCCAGCCGAGCCCACCTCGACGAGACCCGCGCCAGCCGACCCCACCCCGCCGGCGGCGGAAGCCCCAGACCCGGCCGCCCCGGCCCCAGCCACCCCCGCAGACCCGGCCACCCCGAACCCGGCCACCTCCCGGCCGGAGGCCGATGCCCCGGCCCCAGCCACCCCCGCGGCAGGTGCCGCCACCGCAGCCCCAGCCGCATTCGGTTCGGCCACCTCCAGGTCGGAGGCCAACGCCCCCGGGGCCGACGCGGGATTTGGGCCTGACCTCGGGGTGGAGCCCACGTTGGACCGGATGTTCGTGGAGTTGGCCGTGCCCGGTGGGGCGGATGCCGATCCCGCGGCGATAGCCGACCGGCTCGCGGCCCGGCTCACCACGGAGTTGGCCCGCGAGGAGGCCGAGCAGCGCCGGTCGGCGGCCTCGGCCGGTGCGCACGGGCCGGCGGCGGCCGTACCGGGTGCGGGCGCCGGCGGGGAGCCCTGGTTGGACGGGCTCGCCCCGCTCTTCCCGCTCCAGCCGCCCCGTACGGGGCGCGAACTGCTCGCCGACCACGTCACCGCAATGGTCTGTTGCGCCGCGATGGACACCGCGGGCGCCGCCCCCGGCCTCGACTGGCTGGATGGCCCGACCCTGCTGATCGACGGCGAACGCCGGACGGACCTCGCGCCCCGCGTGCTCAGCCTCATCGAGGACGGCGACCCCGAGCCGCTCCGCGCCTGGCTCAACGACGTCGGCGCCCGCCCCGACAAGCCCATCCGCCTCGTCTGACCCACCCGACACAGGGCCTCGCCCCCGTACCCGGCCCCGTCCCGTACAGAGCCCCGCCCTGGCCAGGGCCTCGCCTCACCCGGCCACGGCCCCACCTGACCCGGTACCGGGCCCACCCCGCCCGCGTACGCACAGCCCCGCTCCACCCGGCCAGGGCCCCGCCCCGCACGTGTACGCGCGCGTCCCCCACCTCACCCTCGTACGCACGTACGCACGGCCCCGCGCCCGCACGCACGGCCCCGCGCACCCACCCGCAGCCCCCGAGGGCGCGCTCACCCACTCCGGTACGCCACCCCAGGACGCCCCACCCCCACACCCCAGCGCCGCACCTCCCAGCGCCGCGAGCTCACAGCCCCGCACACCCCCAGCCCGTTACCGACCGTGCCTCTGCGCCCCTATCGCCCCACCGCGTGCGCCCCGGGGGACACGGGGCGTGCGGGTGCTCGTCGGCAGGGGCGGGTGTGCGCCCCGCCGGGCATCGATCCGCCGGTTCCGCACACCATTTCGCGACGAACAGTGACGGTGTGGGCGCGAAATGTGATGTGCTGGGATCAGTCGTTGTCATTCGAGGGAAAAGCGCAGGGGCCAACAGGGGCCGGCTGGCGGGGACGACGATGCCCGCCGGGTGACGGGGCGTGACGATCGCCCGGACGGGGCCCGGTCCGCAGCGACCCGACAGCACGGCGCGCTCGGTCGTGCGGACCCGGATGCGGTACGCAGGGAGGGGAGCGCACGTGGGCACGGAGTACATCCGGCGCTGGGAGTCCGGCGCTGTCGCACACGCTGTCTCGGACCCGTTCGGCCAGGGCCCACTGCCCTGGCTGCGGGGGAGCGAGCACTACTTCGACGACACCGGGCACGTCGTGCCCTGGTACGTCGACCACGTGGATGCGCCCGGCGCGACCACCTTCCCGCTGCCCCGCGGCCACGACGCGCGGGCGACGGACGCGGACGACCGCCTGCACGCCCGCTGGGGCGCGTACGCAGCCGCCCGGCGCACCGGCCGCACCGGCGACCGCAGCGGCCCCCTGATGGCCGACGACGTGCAGCGCCAGATCAAGGGGTTCGCCAGCGCCGGCGCCGTCGCACCGGGCGAGGCCATCGACTTCCGGGTGACGGTCAACCCGCCGCAGGAGTTCAGCGTCGACATCTACCGCATCGGCCACTACGGCGGCGAGGGCGCCGCGAAGATCACCACCAGCCCGCGGCTGGCCGGCATCGTCCAACCCGCCCCGCTCGCCGCCGAGCGCACCGTCTCCTGCCACCACTGGTGGCTCTCCTGGCGGCTCCAGGTCCCCTCGTACTGGCAGGTCGGCGCGTACGTCGCGGTGCTCACCACGCGCGACGGCTTCCGCAGCCACATCCCCTTCACGGTGCGCGACCAGGACCCGGCCGACCTGCTGCTGGTCCTGCCCGACGTCACCTGGCAGGCGTACAACCTCTACCCAGAGGACGGCCGCACCGGCGCCAGCCTCTACCACGCGTGGGATGAGCAGGGGCGGCTGCTCGGTGAGGAGGACGCGGCGACCACGCTCTCCTTCGACCGGCCGTACGCGAGCGCCGGGCTGCCGCTGCACGTCGGCCACGCGTACGACTTCATCCGCTGGGCCGAGCGGTACGGCTACGACCTCGGCTACGCCAACACCCGTGACCTGCACGCCGGCCGGATCGACCCGGGCCGCTACCGGGGCATGGTCTTCCCCGGCCACGACGAGTACTGGTCGGTCCCGATGCGGCGCAAGGCCGAGCAGGCGCGCGACGGCGGCACCTCGCTGGTCTTCCTGTCCGCCAACACCATGTACTGGCAGGTCGATCTGACCCCGTCGCCGGCCGGCCCGGACCGGCTGCTGACCTGCCGCAAGCGCCGCGGCCCGGGCCGCCCGGCGCTGTGGCGCGAGGTGGCCAGCCCGGAGCAGCAGTTGATCGGCATCCAGTACGCGGGCCGGGTGCCCGAACCGGCCCCGCTGGTGGTGCGCAACGCGGACCACTGGCTGTGGGAGGCGACGGGCGCCGGTGAGGGCGACGAACTGCCCGGCATGGTCGCCGGCGAGGCCGACCGCTACTTCCCGCGCACCAGCCTCCCGCAGCACGTCCGCCGCATCCTGCTCGCCCACTCCCCGTACGAGGACGGCGAGGGCACCCCCCGGCACCAGGAGACCTCGCTGTACCGCGCGCCGAGCGGCGCCCTGGTCTTCGCGGCCGGCACCTTCGCCTGGTCCCCGGCGCTCGACCGCCCCGGCCACGTCGACGCCCGCATCCAACGGGCCACGGCCAACCTCCTCGACCGCATCTGCAAGCGCGACTGAGCCCTGATCGGGCCCGGTGCGGCGGCGCACGCCGGCGGGCCGCGGTGCATCCGCCGCCCGGGCGGGCCCAGGTCGGCCGCGTCCGACCCGATACGCGAGAATCGAGGTTCTTGGACAAAACCACCGGGAGGAACCGTGTCCGGATTCATCGAGAAGCCCGAACCCGCTCAGGTGCCTGGCCTGGTGCACGTGCACACCGGAAAGGTCCGTGACCTGTACCGGAACGCGGCCGGCGAACTGGTGATGGTGGCCAGCGACCGGGTCTCCGCGTACGACTGGGTGCTGCCCAGCCTCATTCCGGACAAGGGCCGGGTCCTCACCCAGCTCTCCCTCTGGTGGTTCGACCAACTCGCCGACCTGATGCCGGGGCACGTGGCCCGGGCCTGGAACACCGTCGACGACCTCCCCGCCGGCGCCCCCGCCGACTGGGCGGGCCGCACCGTGGTCTGCACCGCGCTGCGGATGGCCCCGGTGGAGTGCGTCGCCCGCGGCTACCTGGCCGGCTCGGGCCTGCGCGAGTACGAGGCGAACCGCACGGTCTGCGGCCTCGCCCTGCCGCCCGGCCTCCAGAACGGCTCCGAGCTGCCCGCCCCGATCTTCACCCCGGCCACCAAGGCGGCCGTCGGCGACCACGACGAGAACGTCAGTTACGAGGAGGTGGCCCGGCAGGTCGGCGCGGAGAGCGCGGCCGAACTGCGGCAGGCCACGCTCGCCGTGTACGGCAGGGGCCGCGACATCGCCAGGGAGCGCGGCATCCTGCTCGCCGACACCAAGTTCGAGTTCGGCTACGACGGCGACCGGCTGGTGCTCGCGGACGAGGTGCTGACCCCGGACTCGTCCCGCTTCTGGCCGGCCGACGTGTGGGAGCCCGGCCGCGACCAGCCGTCCTTCGACAAGCAGTTCATCCGCGACTGGCTGACCTCCCCGGCGGCCGGCTGGGACCGCACCGGCGAACTGCCCCCGCCCCCGCTCCCCACCGAGGTCGTGGACCAGACCCGGGCGAAGTACGTGGAGGCGTACGAGCGCCTCACGGGCCTGACCTGGTCCTAACCCCCCCGCGGCCCCCGCCCGGCCCCACCGGCCCCAGGGCCGGGCGGAGAGTCCCACCAGGCCCAGACCCAGGGCCGGGCGGCCAGTCCCACCCACGCCCCGCCACATCCACATCCCCGCCACACCCCACGGACACCCGCACCGCGAGGCGAGCAACCCTGCACCCCGGGTTGCCCACCCCGGGGCGAGCAACCCAACCCGCACCCAGGGACGCGCCCACCCGGGCATGCCCGGACACGCAAAAGGCCCCCGGTCACTGACCGGGGGCCTTCACCGAGCGGACGACGAGGTTCGAACTCGCGACCTCAACCTTGGCAAGGTTGCGCTCTACCAACTGAGCTACGTCCGCATGAACCGCACGTTTCCGTGTGGTGCGCGTCCCACTATAGCCAACCTTGCGGGCGAACGAAGCCACACCGGCGCCCCACACCCGCCGATGTGTCCACCGCCACACCACACCCACCGGGCAACCCACCCCGCAGCGCTGCCGGAACCCACCCCCACCCCCACCCCACCGAACGGCCAGCCACCCCCACCGCGCGGAACCACCCACCCCCACCGCGGAACCACCCACCCCGCGGGGCGAACCACCCACCCCACCGATCAGGCCCCCGCGCATCCCACCCACCCGGACGGATCAGCCCCCGGAACCCCTTTGCCGGCTGTTTGCCCGAGGAGCGGATAGCGGTTGCGTACGCGCAGATATCGGAAGGGCTGGAAGAGCCGAGAAGGACGGAGGGCCCGGGGGAGCGCCAACAGAACCGGAAGGGCCGGCTGGGCCGGAGGCGCCAGAACCTGAGACGTCGGAAGAAGAGGCGCCAGCAGAAGAAGGCGCACCAGAAGAAGCGGCACCGGAAGAAGCGGCACCGGAGAAGGAAGAGTGGAACGCGCGCGGGCATATGTCGAAGGGCCCGGTCGTGATGACCGGGCCCTTCGACATATTCGCTGAGCGGACGACGAGATTCGAACTCGCGACCCTCACCTTGGCAAGGTGATGCTCTACCAACTGAGCCACGTCCGCGTTTGCCGCCGACCAGCTTTCACCGGTTGGCGCGTGGACCACTCTACCTGATCGAATAGACCGGTTGAGCAGTGGAGCGGGTGACAGGGATCGCACACTGCGCCTCCCCCTTGGAAAGGGGGCGCTCTACTACTGAGCTACACCCGCATGATCGAAGTTCTGGGCTTTTCGGCCCGTTCCCTTCGGCGTGCTCCAGACTCTAGCCGATCAAAGGGGGTGCGATGCAACTCCGGGTTCGCGGGCGATGGGCGGCGCCTTACCGGGGGCGCCCCGGCGGTGGTTACCGCCGGGGCGCTCGGGCGAATCCGGGACGCGTGCGGGCGCGACCCCAGTCGGATCGGCCGGGCCGGTCGGATCAGCCGGCCGAGTTGAACGCCTCGTAGACCTTCTTGGGGATGCGCCCACGCGGCGGCACCTCCATGCCGTGCGACTGGGCCCAGGCCCGCACCGTGGCCGGGTCGGGGGCGACGGCGGTGCGCCGGTAGGTCTTGCCGGAGCGGGAGCGCTTGCGGCCCGCCTCCATGTACGGGGCGAGGGCGCCGCGCAGTTTCTTCGCATTGGCAGAGTTGAGGTCGATCTCGTACGACTTTCCGTCGAGGCCGAACGTGACCGTCTCCGAGGCTTCTCCGCCATCGATGTCGTCAGAGACTGTGACCACTACGCGCTGTGCCACGGATATCGGTCCTTTCGGGCTGCACCGCCTGGCACTCGCTGGATGAAGCGCCGCGATGCATGGGTTCCGGAGGTAAGGGATCAATGCTTTTTCATTTGTACAGCGGTGGGCATTGCATTGTGAAGCCCTGGGAATTCTCTCCGCGTGTCTCTCGACAATCGGGACGATACGTTTTCCCTCCGACTTTCCCCAGGGTTCGGCCGTGCCGATGCTTAAACGTGACCGGGGGTTCACCTTATCTATGCGCGTAGATTTTGGGGGGATGTAGGGTTATGTCATCTGCCTTCGGGTCCCTGGGGGTTGCTCCCCAGAACTCACACCGCACCACACCACCGGGAGTGCCAGTGGCACGCGTCGTAGTCGACGTCATGCTCAAGCCCGAGATCCTCGACCCGCAGGGCCAGGCGGTGCAGCGCGCACTGCCCCGCCTGGGCTTCGAGGGGATCTCCGACGTTCGTCAGGGCAAGCGCTTTGAACTTGAGGTGGAGGGACCGGTCGATGACGACGCCCTCGCCCGTATCCGCGAGATGGCGGAAACGTTCCTAGCGAACACCGTCATTGAGGACTTCGTCGTAAAGGTCGAGTCGTGACCGCACGCGTGGGAGTTGTCACGTTCCCGGGCACCCTCGATGATCGCGACAGTCAGCGCGCGGTCCGTATCGCGGGGCTTGAGCCGGTTCCGCTGTGGCACCGGGACAAGGATCTTCATCAGGTCGACGCCGTGGTGTTGCCCGGCGGCTTCTCGTATGGCGACTATCTGCGGGCCGGGGCCATCTCCCGCTTCTCGCCGGTGATGGAATCGATCATCGAACAGGCCAAGGCGGGCATGCCGGTCCTGGGTATCTGTAACGGATTCCAGGTCCTTACCGAGACCCATCTGCTGCCGGGCGCGATGTTGCGGAACAACCACCTGCACTTCGTCTGCCGGGACCAGAAGTTGCGCGTGGAGAACGCCAACACCGCCTGGACGAGCGACTTCAGCCAGGGTCAGGAGATCCACATCCCGCTGAAGAACATCGACGGCCAGTTCGTCGCCGACCAGCGGACCGTGGACGAACTTGAGGCGGAGGGCCGCGTCGTCTTCCGCTATCTGGACGTCAACCCGAACGGCTCGCTGCGCGACATCGCCGGCATCACCAACGCCGCCGGCAACGTCGTCGGCCTGATGCCGCACCCGGAGCACGCCGTCGACCCGCAGGTCGGCACGGGCGGCACCGACGGGCTCGGGTTCTTCACCTCGATTCTGAGGAAGTTGGTCTCCGCATGACCCTGGACACCGTGAAGCACGCGGCCGAGACGCCCGACGTCGAGCTGCCCTGGGCCGAACTCGGCCTGAAGGAAGACGAGTACGCCCGGGTCCGGGAGATCCTCGGCCGCCGCCCGACCGGCGCCGAGCTGGCCATGTACTCCGTCATGTGGTCCGAGCACTGCTCGTACAAGAGCAGCAAGGTGCACCTGCGCCAGTTCGGCGAGAAGGCACCCGAGAGCGATGCGCTGCTCGTCGGCATCGGCGAGAACGCCGGCGTGGTCGACATCGGCGAGGGGTACGCGGTCACCTTCAAGGTCGAGTCGCACAACCACCCCTCGTACGTGGAGCCCTACCAGGGCGCGGCCACCGGCGTCGGCGGCATCGTGCGCGACATCATCGCGATGGGCGCCCGCCCGGTCGCGGTCGTCGACCCGCTGCGGATGGGCGCCGCCGACCACCCGGACACCAAGCGCGTACTGCCCGGCGTCGTCGCCGGCATCGGCGGCTACGGCAACTGCCTGGGCCTGCCCAACATCGGCGGCGAGCTCGTCTTCGACGCCTGCTACCAGGGCAACCCGCTGGTCAACGCCGGTGCCATCGGCGTGATGCGGCACGAGGACATCCACCTGGCGAAGGCCAGCGGCACCGGCAACAAGGTCATCCTGTACGGCGCCCGCACCGGCGGCGACGGCATCGGCGGCGCCTCCATCCTGGCCTCCGAGACCTTCGACGACACGAAGCCGTCCAAGCGTCCCGCGGTGCAGGTCGGCGACCCCTTCCAGGAGAAGCTGCTCATCGAGTGCACCCTGGAGGCGTTCGCCGAGAAGCTGGTGGTGGGCATCCAGGACCTGGGCGCTGCCGGCCTCTCCTGCGCCACCTCCGAGCTCGCCTCCAACGGCTCCGGCGGCATGCGCGTCGAACTCGACGACGTACCGCTGCGCGACTCCACGCTCTCGCCCGAGGAAATCCTCATGAGCGAGTCGCAGGAGCGCATGTGCGCCGTGGTCGAGCCCGAGAAGGTCGACCGCTTCCTGGCGATCTGCGAGAAGTGGGACGTCATCGCCACCGTCGTCGGCGAGGTCACCGACGGCGACCGGCTGGAGATCTACTGGCACGGCGAGAAGATCGTGGACGTCGACCCGCGCACGGTCGCCCACGACGGCCCCGTCTACGAGCGCCCCTACGCCCGCCCCGACTGGCAGGACGCGCTCCAGGCCGACGACGCGGGCAAGCTGCCCCGCCCCGGCACCGCCGACGAGCTGCGCGCGCAGACCCTCGCGCTGGTCGCCTCGCCCAACCAGGCGTCCAAGTCCTGGGTGACCGACCAGTACGACCGCTTCGTGCAGGGCAACACGGTGCTGGCGCAGCCCGAGGACTCCGGCATGATCCGGGTCAGCGAGGAGAGCGGCCTCGGCGTCGCCATCGCCACCGACGGCAACGGCCGGTACGCCAAGCTCGACCCGTACGCCGGGGCGCAGCTCGCGCTCGCCGAGTCGTACCGCAACGTCGCCGCGGCCGGCGCCAAGCCGCTCGCCATCTCCGACTGCCTGAACTTCGGCTCGCCCGAGGACCCGGCCGTCATGTGGCAGTTCGCGGAGGCCATCCGCGGTCTGGCCGACGGCTGCCAGCAGCTCGGCACGCCGGTGACCGGCGGCAACGTCTCGCTGTACAACCAGACCGGCGAGGCGGCCATCCACCCGACGCCGGTGGTCGCGGTGCTCGGCGTGATCGACGACGTGGCGCGCCGCACGCCGATCGGCTTCGGCACCGAGGGCCAGTTGCTGTACCTGCTCGGTGACACGGGCGAGGAGTTCGGCGGTTCGGCCTGGTCCCAGGTCGTCCACGACCACCTCGGCGGGCTGCCGCCCAAGGTGGACCTGGAGCGGGAGCGGCTGCTGGCCGAGATCCTGATCTCCGGCTCCCGCGACGGCATGATCGACGCGGCGCACGACCTGTCCGACGGCGGTCTGGTGCAGGCCCTGGTGGAGTCCTGCCTGCGCGGCGGGCACGGCGCCCGGATCGTGCTGCCGGAGGGCCTTTCGGCGTCCGGCACGGCGGTCGACGACGCGTTCGTCGCGCTGTTCTCGGAGTCCGCGGGCCGCGCCGTGGTGGCGGTGCCGCGCAGCGAGGAACTGCGCTTCACCGACATGTGCGGCGCCCGCGGCCTGCCCGCCACCCGCATCGGCGTGGTGGACGGCGACGCGCTGGAGGTGCAGGGCCAGTTCAGCATCCCGCTGACGGAGCTGCGCGAGGCACACGAGGCGACCATCCCGGGGCTGCTCGTCTGAGCACCGACGGTTGACTGATCGAGCCGGGAGGGCCCGTACGGATGGTTCGTACGGGCCCTTCGGCGTGGGCGGCTCCTGGCGCACGAGGCTTCGCGTACGGCCTCCCGGCCACGGGGTCTTAGCCGTACGGGGTCCTTGCCGTACGGGTTCCGGCGTACGGGCCCTCGCGTACGGGCCTTCCGGCGCACGGGTTCCGGTGTACGGCCTGCTGGCGCACGGGTCGTACGGGTCGTACGGGTCGTACGGGTCGTACGGGTCGTACAGGTCGGTCGGGGTCGGTCGGGGCCGAGGATGCGCAGGGTGCCGCGCGGTGTCCTGGCCCTACCCTGGCGGGCATGGCTTCCGCTTCGCGTAGACCCCGTGCCCGCAGCTACGACCCGCAGAAGGTGCGGGCCGCACTGGACGGGCAGGTGAGAGCCGTGCGGGAGGCGGTCGCGGTGCTGTGCGCGGCGCCCGACGCGGGGCCGCTGCTGGCCGCACCGTCGCGGCTGCCGGCCTGGACGGTGCGGCAACTGATCGTGCACGTCGCGGTCTGCCTGGAGACGCTGCCCCGCCGGCTGGCCGCGGACCCGGCGCCGCCGGGCACGGCCGCCGACCTGGACCTGCGCGGCTACGTGGCCGTGCTCGGCACGCAGGCCGAGGACATCGCGCAGGCCGCCGTCGCGGAGGCGGACGACCTGGCCGGCGCCGACGAGCCGGCCGAACTGCTGGCCCGGTTCGACGTCGGCGCGGCCAAGCTGGCCGCCGCGGTGGCCTCGGCCGCCGGCACGGACCTGGTCGGCACCCGGTTCGGGCGGATGACGGTGGACGACTTCCTCGTCACCCGGCTGTTGGAACTGGTGGTGCACGGCGACGACCTGACCGCGGCCACCGGCACCGCCGTCGCCCACGACCGGCAGGCGCTGGCGGCCGTGACCCGGCTGCTGGCCGATGCGCTGGCGGCCCGGGCGCCCGGCGGTTCGGTGGAGCTGCGGGTGCCGCCGTTCGCGGTGGTGCAGTGCGTGGCCGGCCCCCGGCACACCCGCGGCACCCCGCCGAACGTGGTCGAGACCGACCCGCTGACCTGGCTCAGGCTCGCCACCGGCCGCACCCCCTGGTCCCACGAACTGGACGCGGCCACGGTCAGCGCCAGCGGTGAACGGGCCGACCTGGCGGAGTACTTGCCGGTGCTGGGGTAGCGGCTGCGGGGCGCGTTCACCGGCACGGCCTCGCGCGCGTGGGCGCGCGAAGCGCCGCCGGTGGAACGGCACCCGGACCAACCGTGGCCCTCGGCCCCGCGCGCGTGGGCGCGCGAAGCCGGACCGCTCCGGGAGCGCCCCGGATGCGTCCCGTACGCGTCCGCGCGCGCGTGGCCGCGACCGCCGCGGGCAGTCCCCGGGTCCGCCCCGGGCGGCCCCGAACGCCCCCCGCCGCTCAGTCCTCGTACGGCAGCAGCGTCGCGTCGACCTTCTCCCAGGCGGTGCGCAGCCCGGCGAGGCGGACCTTGTCGACGGTGGCGCGGTTGGCCTGTTCGCGGGGGTCGTCGCCGAGGTGGAAGAGCTTGTCGCGGCCGTCGGCGCCGCGGTAGTACTTCCAGTCGCCGCGGCGCAGCGCGCGCTCGCCGCGCACCCGCCAGAACAGGTCGCGCTCGGGCAGCCGCTGGCCGCGCAGCAGGTAGCCGGCGAGGCTGGTGCCGTCCAGCGGGTAGGCCGGGTGCGGCCGGGCGCCGGCTATCTCAAGGAGCGTCGCCGTCCAGTCGTACGTGGCCAGCGGCTCGTGGCTGACTTGGTGCTGGCGCAGCCTGGCCGGCCAGCGCACGATGTTGGGGACCCGGATGCCGCCCTCTTCGAGGGTGAACTTGTTGCCGGACAGCGGCCACTGGTACGACCAGCGCTCGCCGCCGTTGTCGCTGGAGAAGACGACCAGCGTGTTGTGCTCCTCGCCGGAGTCGCGCAGCGCGGCAAGGACCGTGCCGATCGAGCGGTCCAGGTCCTCCACCATCTTCCGGTAGGTGGCCAGCGAGCCGCCCTCGCGGTGGTTGAGCACGCCCTTCTCGCCCGCCCTGATCCGGGCGGTGAGCCGGGCGCTCTCCGCCTCGTCGCCGTCGGCGATCCACGGCCAGTGCGGGGTGGTGTAGTTGAGGTTGAGCAGCCAGGGCTTGCCGCCGTGCCCGCGCCGTACGTACTCGCTGGCCCGCTCGGTGATGATCCGCGTGTAGTAGCGCAGGTCCTTGTACTCGGCGTCGCCCTCGTACAGGTCGTACTCGCCGCTCAGTCCGAGTTTGGAGTAGTACTCAAGGGCGCCGCCGAAGTTGCCGAAGAACTCGTCCCAACCGGAGGCGGTGGGGCTGTAGTCGGGCAGGTAGCCGCAGTGCCACTTGCCGATCAGAGCGGTGGCGTACCCGGTGTCGCGCAGCAGCGAGGCGAGCGTGGGGTGGTTCGGGTCGAGCCCGACGCTCTTGTCGGCGATCGGCTCGGCGAGCCCGCCCTTGGCGCGGCCCGGGTAGCGGCCGGTGTAGAGGCTGAACCGGGTGGGGGAGCAGGTCGCGGAGCCGGAGTACGCCTGGGTGAACCGCACGCCCTGGCGGGCCAGCCGGTCCAGGTGCGGGGTGTGGATGTCGGGCGAGCCGTACGAGGAGAGATCGGCCCAGCCGAGGTCGTCGGCGAGGATGAACAGGATGTTGGGGCGCCGCGAGTGCCGGCCGGTGGCGGCCTCGAACTCCCGCTCTGCGCCGCCCTCCCGATCCGTCCCGCGCCCCCCGGGCCCCCCCCCGGGGGCCCGCCGCCCCCCCCGGGGGGCCGCGGGGCGCCGGGGCCCCCTGTTCCGCGACGAGCAGGACTCCGCCCCGTCCCCCCGTCCCGGCTCGGAGCCTGCTCACGAGCCGGCACGGGGCGATGCAGACACAACGCCCAGGGAGCACCCCGACGTGCCAGCCGCGCCGCAGAAGAAGCGCGCCGGACGCGATCTGCGCGCCGCGATAGGAGTGGGCCTCGGGCTTGGCGCGATCATCGTCGTCTCGCTGTTCGTGAAGAAGGTCCTCTTCGTCGGCGTGATAGCGGTCGCCGTGGTCGTCGGCCTGTGGGAGCTGACCTCACGCCTTGCCGAACGCAAGGAGATCCGGGCGCCGCTCATCCCTCTGGCAGTGGGCGGCGCTGCCATGGTGGTCGCGGGGTACCTGCGGGGCGCCCAGGGGGCCTGGATCGCCATGGCGCTGACGGCCCTCGCGGTGCTCATCTGGCGCATGACGGAGCCTCCGGACAACTACCTCCGGGACGTGACGGCCGGTGTCTTCGCCGCCTTCTACGTACCGTTCCTCGCCACCTTCGTCGCCCTCATGCTCGCCGCGGACGACGACGGGCCGCAGCGGGTACTGACCTTCCTCATCCTGACCGTGGTCAGTGACACCGGCGCGTACGCCGTCGGCTGGAAGCTCGGCAAGACCAAACTCGCCCCGCGCATCAGCCCCGGCAAGACGCGTGAGGGGCTGGCGGGGGCCGTGGCCTTCGCCATGGTCGCCGGGGCGCTGTGCATGGAGTACCTGGTCGACGACGGGGCCTGGTGGCAGGGGCTCATCCTCGGCTTCGCCGCGGCCATCAGCGCCACGCTGGGCGACCTCGGTGAGTCGATGATCAAGCGTGACCTCGGCATCAAGGACATGGGGTCGCTGCTCCCGGGGCACGGCGGAATCATGGACCGCCTCGACTCCCTCCTCCCGACGGCGCCGGTCGTGTGGCTGCTGCTGGTGATGTTCGTCGGCTCGGGCTGAGCGCCCAACGCGCCCCACACACGGCCGAGACCGGCCGCCGCGCCTGGCAGATTGCTGGGGGTGGCGGCCGGTTTTGCTTTGGGTGGGGGTGGTGTGGTGGGTGGAGGGGGCTGCGCGTGGGGGATGGGGCGGGGGTGGGTGGCTTGTGTGAGGTGGGCGGGCGGAGCGCAGGGTGCGGGCGGTACGTGGGGTGTGGTGGGGTGAGGGGGTGTCGGGGGCGGTTGTGGTGGTGGGGGAGGTGGGCTTGCCTGTAGCACGGAGCACGGAGCACGGAGCACGGAGCACGGAGCACGGAGCACGGAGCAGGGAGACCTGCGCTCGAACTCCGGAGTCGCCGGAACATTAAAGA
>NZ_JBEHZD010000157.1:0-14367 GCF_040240285.1 Streptomyces sp. HSW2009
GAGCGGGCCCGAGGTGAGGCGGCGCAGGCCGACTCCGAGCGGGAACGTCTTGAGGACGACGCGGAAGAGGCCGCCGGGCGGGGGGCCCCCCGCCCCGGGGGGGGGGGGGGGGGCCCCCTCCCGCGGGGCCCCGCCCTTTCTACGTATCCGCTGCGCGGGTCCTTTTCGGGTGATCCGCTGCGGGGGACCGCCGGCCGTGTGCGGGATTGTTCTTCGCGCGCATCGATGGCCTGGAGCGCGTGCTCGGTTCCGCTCCGCAAGTGCTGGAACTCCTGGTCAGCCGCGGCCCGAAGAGTGCTGGTCCGCCGCGCCTGAGGAACTGGTCAGCCGCGGTCCGAGCGGCGGGGCGGTCGCGCTCGGGGAGGCCCGGTCAGCCGCGGCCCGAGCGGGCGGCTCGGGCCACTGTCACCACGGCCTTCTCCAATGCGTACTCCGGGTCGTCGCCGCCGCCCTTGACCCCCGCATCGGCCTCGGCCACCGCGCGCAGCGCGACCGCCACCGCATCCGCCGACCAGCCGCGCATCTGCTGGCGGACCCGGTCTATCTTCCACGGCGGCATGCCCAACTCCCGGGCGAGATCGCCGGGGCGGGCGCCGCGCGGGGCCGATGCCAACTTGCCGATCGAGCGCACGCCCTGCGCCAGCGCACTGGTGATCAGCACGGGCGCCACCCCGGTCCCCAGCGCCCAGCGCAGGGCCTCAAGCGCCTCCGCCGCCCGGCCCTCGACGGCCCGGTCGGCCACGGTGAAGCTCGATGCCTCGGCCCGGCCCGTGTAGTACCGCGCGACGATCGCCTCGTCGATGGTGCCCTCGACATCGGCGGTGAGCTGCGTACACGCACTGGCCAACTCGCGCAGGTCGCTCCCGATGGCATCGACCAGCGCCTGGCACGCCTCGGGGGTGGCTGACCTGCCGATGGTCCGGAACTCCGAGCGCACGAAGGCGAGCCGGTCGGCCGGCTTCGTCATCTTGGGGCAGGCGACCTCGCGCGCCCCGGCCTTGCGCGCGGCGTCGAGCAGCCCCTTGCCCTTGGCGCCCCCCGCGTGCAGCAGGACGAGGGTGATCTCCTCGGCCGGGGCCGCGAAATACCCCTTGATGTCCTTGATGGTGTCGGCCGAGAGGTCCTGCGCGGCACGCACCACGACCACCTTGCGCTCGGAGAACAGCGAAGGGCTGGTCAACTCGGCGAGCGTGCCCGGCTGGAGGGCGTCCGGGGTGAGGTCACGCACGTCGGTGTCGGGGTCGGCAGCGCGGGCCGCGGCCACGACCTGCTGCACCGCGCGGTCGAGCAACAGGTCTTCCTGGCCCACGGCAAGCGTCACGGGGGCGAGCGGATCGTCGGTCGTCGTCTTCTTGGCCATCGCGCACCAGCATCCCACGGGCCACTGACACTCCGGCCGCATGCCCTCTTCACCTGCGGGTTTTCCCGCGGCGAGCACGGCGTCTGGCACCGAAGCGACCGTGTGAGCCCGGGCTACCCGTAACGCCGGTGACCTGCGTCGCCCCGGGGCCGTGTCGTTCCGGGGCTGTGCCATCCGAGGGCTTCCGCCGTCCGGAGACTTTGCCGTGCGGAGACTTTGCCGTCCGAGCAGCGGCCAGCCCGTACCGCCGACGGCCTGGTTCCCGGTGCTCGCGCAGCCCGTGGGGCGGCGCACCGCCAGGGGGCGGGAAGCGGCGGGGCGCGGGGCACAGCAGAAGCCCGCCGGGCGGCTCCGGGCCCGCGCGGCGGCCAGCCCGTACCTCCCTCCCGCACGACCGCTTCGTGCCCTCGTCCCGCACAATGGGTCGGTGAGCGCACGACCCGTTACCGCCGGACACCCCGCCCCCGTGACCCGCCACCTGCTGGTACTCCCCGACCGCGACGCCGCCGAAGACGCCGCGACCGAGGCCGTGGACCGCTTCGGGCTGGGCGAGGAGCCGCAGGTGGTACGGGAGGCCCTGGCCGGCGAGGACGACGCCGAGGACGCCCAGTGGCTGGTGGTGATCGAGGACCCCGACGCCACCCTGGCCATCCCGGCACTCGACGCGCTCGCCGCCGAGTACGACGGCTGGCACGAGGCCGAGTAGCCCTCTGACGTGTGGCGACGGACGCGCTCGGGCCTCGGGCGTGCCTGCCCGGCCGTCACGACGCGGTCGGTGGCGACGGCACCCCCTCGTCCTGCGGGTCGGCGTACGAGTCGGCAGGCGGGGCGGCCTGCGGTCCGGGCCCTGGGGACACCTCCGTCTCGCTACTCGTACCGACACCGGCCACGCGCTTATGACCGCCCTCCCGTACTCCTTCACCCCATCGGTCATTGGCCGCGCCGGTGGGGTTCCCGGCGCCGGCCGCGTCGGCGGAGCCAGCGGAGTCAGCAGGGGCAGCCGTATCGGTGGAGCCGGTGGGACCGGTCGGATCGGTGGACCCGTCGGCTTCCAGGGGCTGCGTGGGCAGTTCGCGTATGCGTGGCACGGGGGACGGCAGCACCCACAGCAGGCACAGCACTGCGCCCGCGGTACCGATCCACAACGTGGGCCGCAGCCCCAGCGTCGAGCCGAGCGCGCCCGCGGTGAGTGCCCCCAGCGGCCGGGCGCCGTGGGTGAGCATCCGGTAGGCACCGGTGACCCGGGCGCGCAGTGCGTCGGGGATGAGCGCGGTGTGCAGCGACCCCATGGCGATGTCCGCGATCATCGCGCCGATGGACGAGCCGAGTTCGGCGAGGAAGAGCAGGGCCAGGACCAGCAGCAACGGGCCGTCGGCCAACGGTATGAGGAGCAGGGGAACGGTGAAGAGCGTAAGGCCCAGGATGGCCGCGGGGCCGATGCCCAGACGTCGGGTGACCCGCCCCGCGACGGCCGCGCCCGCCAGCCCGCCGACCGCCCCCACCGCCAGCACGGCACCGAGCACGCCCGCGCTGAGCCCCAGCTCTGACGTCGCGTACAAGACGAACAGGGTGTGCAGGATGAAGTTGAAGAACTGGACGGTGGACGAGGCGGCGAAGGTCGCCCGCATGACGGGTGAGCGGGCGACCCACCGCAGCCCGGCGGTGAAGTGCCCCTTGGCCGGCGTGGCCGGAGGCGGCTCGACGGGGTCGATGCCGGTGAGGCAGCGCGCCGATATCAGATAGGTCAACGCGTCGGCGGCCAGCGCGAGGGGGGCGGCGAGCACCTGGACGAGGAAGCCGCCGACGCTCGGCCCCGCCACATAGGACAGCGAACGGCTGCCGTTGATCAGCGAGTTGGCCTCCACATACCGCGTACTGGGCACCAGCGAGGCGAACAGTGTGGCGTTGCACACGTCGAACAACACGGTCAGCGAACCGAGGACGAACGCCGTGCAGTAGAGCTGGGTCAGGCTGAGCACATCGAGTACGTAAGCGACGGGCAGGGCCGCGACGAGTACGGCCCGCGCCAGATCCGAGGCGATCATGATGCGCCGGCGGCTCGCCCGACGGTCCACCCAGGACCCGACGGCGAGCGAGAACAGCAGCGCCGGCAGCAGTTGTGCCGTGGTCAGCCAGCCCATCTCGGCCGCGTCGGCATCCAGGATGACCACGGCCGCGAGGGGCAGCGCGAGCATCGAGATCTGATCTCCGATCAGCGACACGCTCTGACCGGTCCAGTACCGCCGGAACGGCGCCTGCCGTAAGAGTGCGGGAACCTTCTCGCTGATGCTCATGCGCCCTCCGTCTCCTCGCTGCCGTTCGGCCGTGCGGGCGCGGGCCGCGTCCGCCGACGAGCGCGCGTCGGTGCCCCGCCGGCCTCCTCCGCCACAGGCGCGTCTCCCGTCCGCGCGGTCTCCGTCGCCTCGGTTTCCCGGCCGCTGCTCGGCTCCGGCGACAGCGGGAAGGCCGCCTTCATGACCTGCACCAACCTGGCCCCGGCCGGCCGGACTTCGGGGCGCGCCGCGCGCTCCTCGAAGGGGTGGAGCAGCGCGTCGATCCGGTTCTGGAGGTCGGACAGCTCCGCGGCGGTCAGGTAGAGCAGGGTGTCGCCGATCCGTACGGCCTGCTGCCACTCCCCCGGCAGCGAGCGGCGCGCCGCCACGGCGTGTCTGAGCAACTCGGCGTACCGGTCGGCCACGACGGCTTCCACCGCCTCGGCCGCCTCCGACACGGCTGGATCTTCCGATGCGTGCGGCCACTCGGTGGCGTGGGCCGTGGCCCGCCAGGGCTTCTCCCGCCCCTGTCCTCCCGCGGCCACCTCCACCAGGCCGTACTTGGCGAGCATCCGCAGGTGGTACGAGCAACTGGCCACGGACTCGCCGGTCAGCTCCGCCGCCCGGGTCGCCGTGCACGGGCCCTGCGTACGGAGCAGGCCCACCAGTCGCATCCGGGTGGGGTGGGCGTAAGCGCGCAGGGCCCGTGGATCGGTCAGCCGCTGCAAGCGGGGCAACTGGCCGGGTGGGCCCTGGACTTCTGGGGGCGCTGGCCGATTCGCCGTGCCATCGGGGTTCTCCGACATAATCTAAAGCTATCTTTAGAAAGATTTCTTTACAAGGGCTCCCAGGAAGGCCACGCATGGACGCGGCAGCAGCCCCCGAGCGGCCGGCAGATGAACCTCTGGTGATGCGCCCACCAAGCGGGAGCGGTCCCGAAGGTCCATCCGTAGATTTTTCGCGTCCCTGTACGACCATCTGGGTGAGGTTGCAGTGGCAATCCCTGATACCGAGACGATCCTGGCAGCAGTCGGCCTGGTGCTGACGGCTGCCGTATGGGCGGTGGAGCGGTTCCTTCCGGGCCGTAAGCGCATCGGCTACCGCATCCAGATGGACGCGCCCATCGCCATGAACCCCCCAGGTGCCGAAGAGATGGTGCAACTCCGGCTGCTGCGGAACGAGCAGGAAATCGACGACGCCATGGTGGCCCTGATACGGGTCGAGAACGTCGGCAGCAAGGACATCGTGCGCCACGACTACCAGGAACCGCTGTCGGTCGAGTTTCCCGGCCGCACGATCATCGAAGTGCAGGTCACCGAAACCAACTCCACCCTGCGGACGATTCTCACGCGCAACGGCGGCCTGCAACCGGACGGCAGCCGGATCGCCCTCCCCCGGGTACCGCTCAACCGCAGGGACCACTTCAAGCTGCTGGTCCTGCTGTCCGGAAGCGGCGACGAGGTGGCGATGGGCGGCTTCATCAGCGGCGGCTCCATCGTGCGCAACACCGCACGCACCAGCCCACGCAAATGGACTCTCGCCCTCGGCACGGTCTTCGTCATCCTGATGGGACTGCTCGCCGGGCTGCTGGTGCGCGGCTCCGAGACGGTCGACAGCGCTGTCTGCGCGTCCGGTCAGTTGACCATCGAGGGCTCGTCCGCCTTCGCCAGGCCCATGGAAGACATAGCGAAGGACTACGAGAAGCAGTGCCCGGACGCCGACATCGACGTACATGGCACTGGCAGCCTGAACGGGCTGAAGACCCTGGCCCGCGAGGGCCGGAGCCAGCCCGACCGCAAGCCCTCCTTCATCGCCATGACGGACGTCGAGGCTCCGCCTTCGTCCCAGTACGAGAACCTCAAGGAAGCCAGAAAGGTGAGCATCGTCCCGCTGAGCGTGGTGGTCAACAAGGAGAGCGGTGTCACCAACCTGACGTTGGACAAGCTCCGGGACATCTACAGCGGCAAGATGAAGTACTGGCCGAAGCCGAACGGTGACAAGCTGCCCATCACTCTGGTCACCAGGGATTCGCAGTCGGGTACCCGGATCACCTTTGAGGAAACCTTGCTGAACAAGGAGCCCCCTGCGACGCCCAGTGCCTCGGACTGCGGCGCCCTGCCCGACGGCAAGCCCCACCAGCCACAGGGCTGCGAGGCATCCGACACCGAGTCGGTCGTGGACACCGTGGACAAGATATCCGGGGCGATCGGCTACGCCGAGACGCAGCGAGCAGGCGACAAGCCCCATGTCGTCGCCGTCAGCTTGGACGGGAACGAGCCGGTGCTCTCCCCGAACAAGCGGAGCCCCTACCCCTTCTGGGCCGTCGAGCGCCTCTACACCTACGGCGAGCCCACGGACGGCACACTCATCGCGAAGTTCCTGGCCTTCATGAACCAGGACAGCACCAGTGGTCAGCTCAACTACCACAAGCACATCCCCTGCAACGACGTAAAAGTCTTCTACGAGCGCTACTGCAACGCCGCATCGTGACCCGCGGCCCCCGGTCGCCCGCGCCGACGGCCACGGCCCCGTCCGTGTCGGTCCGCACCACCCGGGCGCCCTGCGCTCGCAGCGCGGCGACGGTGCTCGGCGCCGGGTGGCCGTAGGGGTTGTCCGAACCGCAGGAGATCAGCGCCAGCCGCGGCCTGAGCTGGCGCAACAGCGCATCGTCCTGATGGGCCGAACCGTGGTGGGCCACCTTGAGCACATCCACGGGGCCGAGCCGGGGGTGTGCCGCCAAGAGGGCGCGCTGTGCCGGGGGTTCGAGGTCGCCGAGGAGCAGCATGGTCAGGCCTGCCGTACGGACCAGCAGGGTGACGCTGGCGTCGTTCGCCCCGGTGACGACCTCGGCCCCCGGGTACGCCGGCCCGGGGGCCGTACGCGGGTCGCCCGGTGGCGTCCCGCTCGCCGCGGCCTCCGGGGGTCCGACGGGTGGCCGGTGTTCAGCTTCGACCGGTGGCGGCCACAGCACCTGCCAGGACAGCCCTCCCGTACTGCGCTGCTCCCCCGCGACCGCCTCCAACCGGCGCACTCCGGCGTCCGCCACCGCCCTGCGTACGAACTCGGCCTGGCCCGGCGGATCGGCGAGGCCAGTGGTCTGCACGGCGCCGACGGCGCGCCCCCGCAGCACACCTGGCACGCCCGCAACGTGGTCCGCATGGAAGTGGGTCAACACCAGAAGCGGAATGCGCACCACCCCCAGATCTCGCAGGCAGCGGTCGACGGCCCCCGGGTCGGGTCCTGCATCAACCACCACCGCGCTGCCCGCACCGGCAGCCAGCACCAGCGCATCGCCCTGCCCCACATCACACGCGACCAGGCGCCAGCCGGGCGGCGGCCACCCCGTGAGCACCCGGACCAGGGGTGCCGGTCGAACGACCGCGATGACCAGGGCCAGCACACAGATCGCCGCAAGCCAGGGATGGCGCAGCGCCCGCCGGGCGGCCAGCACGACGCCGACCGTGACGCCGGCCAGGAGCAATCCGCCGCCCCAACTACCCGACCAGGGCAGTCCCGCACCCGGCAGCCCCGCTCCCGTACGCGCCACCGTGGCCAGCCACTCCGCCGGCCAACCCGCGCACCAGGCCAGCCCTTCCGCCACCGGCGGCGCGACCGGCCCCGCCGCCAGGGCTGCGAAGCCCAGCACGGTTGCCGGCGCGATCGCCAACTCGGCCAGCAGGTTGCAGGGGATCGCCACCAGGCTCACCCGGGAGGCCAGCACCACGACCACCGGGGCACACACGGCCTGGGCCGCAGCCGCCGCGGCCAGCACCTCCGCCAGCCGCCCCGGCACCCCGCGCGACCGCAACACCGCGCTCCACCGCGGCGCGAGGGTCAGCAGCGCCCCGGTGGCCAGGACCGACAGCAGAAACCCATAACTGCGCGCCAACCACGGGTCGTACAACAGCAGCGCCAGCACGGCGGCGGCGAGCGCGGGCAACAGGGTGCGCCGCCGCCCCGTACCGATGGCGATCAAGGTGATCACCCCACAGGCGGCGGCCCGCAACACGCTCGGCTCCGGGCGGCAGACCACCACGAACCCCAGCGTCAGCACGCCGCCCAACAGTGCGGTCCAGCGCAGTGGGACGCCGACCCGGGCCGCCAGGCCACGCCGTTCGGATCGGGCCGCCAAGTGGGGTGGGCCGATCAAAAGCGCCAACACGATCGACAAATTGCTTCCAGAAACAGCCAGCAGGTGTGTCAGGTCGGTGGCACGGAACGCCTCGTCCAGCTCGGGCGGCACCCGGGAGGTGTCGCCCACCACGAGCCCGGGCAGCAACGCCCTGGCATCCGCGCTCAACCCGTCCGTCGCGGTGCGCAGCCCGGCCCGGAGCCGCCCGGCCAGGCGCTGTGGCGCACTCGGGCCGGCCAATACCTCGGGGGGCCGTTCGCCATCGACACGCAGTACGGCGGCGATGCTGTCCCCTTCGCGCTTGGGCGGGGCCGCCCGCGCCCGGACATTCAGGCGCGTGGAGGGCAGCAGGGCCCGCCACTGCGCCGCTGCCCGCGCGGCCGGGGCGGAACGGTCATCCTCCGACCCCGTCCCCGGTCGGGCCCGTGCGGCCCGATCTGCCGGGGCCCGGCCACGCGCCCCGGGCGGTCCGGTTGGGCCCGCAGCACCGTGCACATCGACGAGCAGGAGCACCGGCGTACGCGTGCGCACCACACGGCCGGGCGGGGCACCGTCCGGCCCACCGCGTGAACCGTCGTGCCACGTCCTGACCCGGGTCACCGTGGCGCGGATGGCGAGCGCAGGCGGCATCGGCGCCGAGCCCCGCACCCGCGCTCTGACCTGCTGCGGATCGCCGGTCACCGTGACGTGGAACTCCGCTTCGGCGCGGTCATCGGCGAGTACGGGAACCGGCCCCCGGCGCACATCGGCCGCGTGCAACCCCGCCACTGTCGCCGTGGCCACCGCGCACAACAGCGCGGTCGCCACCGCCGTGGCCCAACCGAGCCGGTGCGCCCCACCGGACTGCCCCGTCGAGGCGCGTTGCTGTCCGGTCCACCACCCGGCCCGCCGCCACGCGGCACAGAGCAGTACGAGGGCCGTGACGCCAGCCAGCAGGCAGCACACCAGGGTCGCCCTCGGGCTCGCCCCCAGAGCCAGCGCGGCGGCGGCCCACGCGACCCCAGCGGGGAGCAACAACCGTAGGTCGGCCACGCCTTGCCCGCTGGGCTTCCCGATCGACGGCCTGTCCTTCACCGGCCCGCGCCGCTGGCCAGGTCCATGCCGCTGCGCGGGTCCGTGCCGCTGGCCAGGTCCGTGCCGCTGGTCGGCGTTGGCAGGTCGGGCACTGGCCACCGGTTCGGACCGGTCGCCCGCCGACTCGCCCAGCCTTCCAGGGACGCGGGTCCGCGGTGGCGGAACCGCGGCGGTGGGGAGGTGCACGGGCGAGCGCCGATCCCTCGGCCCGTGGGGCAGGCGTACCCTGGTCCCGGTTCGCGAGGTGGGGCCGGTCATGGCTGCACCAGGGGGCGCAGGTCGCTGAAGCGCTTGTCACCGATGCCGGACACCTCGCGCAGCTCCGCGACGGAGCGGAATCCTCCGTGCTGCGCCCGGTACTCCAGGATGTGTTGCACCAGCACCGGCCCGACCCCGGGCAGGGCCTCCAACTGTTCGGCCGTCGCCGTGTTCAGGCTGACCGGCGCCCCCGTCGCAGCCGGCCCGGCGCCGGCCGAGGCGCCACCGTCACCCACACCCGCGGCCCCGCCCGGGCCGCCACCACCAACCGCACCCGCGGCCCCACCGGCCCCCTCCCTGCGCACGGTGCCGTCGAGCCCCGGGGCGGCAGGGGAGCCCGCCGCCGCTGCGGCCCCGGCTCTGATCCCGACCGCGATCTGCTCCCCGTCGACCAGGACCCGAGCACGGTTCAACTCGCTCATCCGCACCCCGGGTTCGGCTCCGCCCGCTGCCCTGAGCGCATCCGCGATGCGGGCCCCCGCGGGCAGCCGTCGCACACCGGGCCGGCGCACCCGGCCCGCCACGTCGACCACCACCCAGCGGCTGACCCCCGAGGGCGTGGGACTCGCGGTGGGTGCCGGACCCGGACCGGGTGCCGGTTGCCGGTCGGGAGCGGTGGAAGCGGCAGGCGCCGCAGCCGCCCGCGGCCGTTCCGCCGGCACTTCCACCGAGCCGGGGCGCCCCGACCAGAAGTGGTAGCCGGCCAGGGCAATCGCCGCCAGCAGTACGACGGCCAGCGCCCCCAGCGCCTTCGGTTGAACCGCACACCGGGCTTGAACCCAGAGCGGCAACCGCTCCACCAGCGCAAGCCGCCATCGCCCGGCACCCGAAGATCCCGCCCAATGGCTGGCCGGTTGCCCCTCGCCGTCCGGACTCCCGCGCCCCGCACCGGTCATGGTTGTGGTCCGTGCTCCGGCGACGGCACCGGCATCGGCACCTGCGGCATCGGCGGCATCAGCGACAGCGGAGCCGTCCGCAGCCGAGGCGCCGTCGCGACCTGCTCGTTCCACCTCCACCCTGGCACGTGGCAACGCTACGGCCCGGGTAGGTCTCGTACTGGCGCCGCCTGCCATGCGGCGGGTAGTCGGTTCCGGGCCGCTCGGCACACCCGCAGGATCGGCGCCATAGGCGGCCTCCGCGGCACCGGCATCACTGACGTCACCGCCGGCATTGTCAACACCACCGACATGAACGGCACGGCCAGCACTGGCGCCACCGCCGGCACTGGCAGCAGCGTCCTCGATCTCCCCCAAGCGGGCCAAACCCCTTGGCGCGACCGGCACTTCGACAACCCGCTTGCGGACGGGGGCGCTGCTCGTCTCGGCCCAGTCCCAGCCGGGAACCGACCGCTCCCCGCCGGATGAACGCTCCCCGTCTCCTTCCTCCCGCTCCATGGCCACGGCCGCACCCGCCGCAGCCGTTTCTCCTTGACGTTCCCCCACCGCCAACAGCCCGGCCGCCCGGGCTCGCACCACTCCACCGTGGCGGGCTCGCGGGCGTCGAGATGCACGGTCAGTGACGACCTCGGCTACCGCCGGGCCTCCCGGCCCCCTTGGCCTGGGCCCTTGACGCCATCTCGGCCTGCCCTGCGTGGCCTGGCCGCTCCGCGGCTGTTGCCCGACTCCCCGAAGCCCCAATGTAACTGTACGTGATCGAGTGCTCATGTGACTGACCGTAGGCACTCGGCGGGGATTTCGCTGAGGCAGCTCGGAATCCGTGGACAACTAGGTTCGTGTGGATAACTCCGTCACCCTTGCGAGGTTCCACAAAGTCCCGGACTGGGCGCCGCGTCGACCGTCACGCACTTCGCCGTGCCGCCTCCATCACGCCCCGCCGCCCCCTCCCACTCCCGCACGGCTCCTACTCCTACACGGCGAACAGCGGCCACCCCGACGCCATCGCGCCCCAGAGCCTGACGGCTTCCGCGCCCCACGACTTCCCGCAGCCGCCGCAGCCCCAAAGCCCAGGCCCCCAACTTCCCGCAGTCCCCGCGACCCCAGCAGCCCGATTCACTCGAACTAGTGACCGACGCGAGGGAACGGCCGGCCGCCGAGCCATCGTTCACCTAATGTCGGCCGCCGCGCTGGACGCCGCCGCGTCGGAGGCGGACCAACTGCTCAGCAGGCGGAGGGACTCGGCAGTGGTGGAGCCGGGTTCGACGTTGTAGACGCACAGGGTCTGGTCGGGGTCGCCCGGCGGCTGGAGGGACTCGTAGGAGAAGTGGAGGTCGCCCACGATGGGGTGGCGGTAGCTCTTGGCGCCATGAGTACGGCGCAGTACGCGGTGGTCGTTCCACCAGGTGGTGAACTCCGTTGAGCGGACGGTCAGTTCACCGACGAGTTCGGCGATGCGCCGGTCATGCGGGTAGCGCCCGGCGTCGAGGCGGAGGACGGCCACGGTCTCAGCCGCGACCCGTTCCCAGTCGCAGACCCGGTCCCTGGCATCCGGATCAAGGAGGTAATAGCGAGCAAGGTTGCGCTGTGACGCGGGAAGGACGTCGAAGTCGGTGAGGACTGCACGCGCGAGCCGGTTAGTGGCCAGCACGTCGGTGCACCGACCGAGGACGAAGGCGGGTACGTGGTCCAGGGTTTGCAGCATCTGGTGGAGGCCGGGGCGGGCCCGCTGCGGACTGGCGGAGGTACGGCGAGCGGGGACCGGCCGTGCCAGCAGGTCAGCGAGGTGTTCCCGTTCCGCCAGGTCGAGCTGGAGGGCACGACCGAGTGATGAGACGACTTCAGGAGAGGGGGTGCCGGCACGGCCCTGTTCGAGACGTGTGTAGTACTCGGTGCTGACGCCCGCGAGGCGGGCCACCTCGTCGCGGCGCAGCCCGGGAACCCGGCGGACCCGACCGTCCGCGACCAGCCCCGCCGCATCGGGGGTCATCCGGGCGCGCCGGGTGCGCAGAAAGTCAGCAAGCTCGCTCCTACGGTCCATGCGGCCAGTGTGGACCAGCCGGTGTGTGCCGTGCTGTTCGGTGGGTGGCCCTGCTGGTACCAGCCTCGCCGGTACCAGCCTGCCCCGGGCCTGTTATGACCACGTCGCCGCAGATCAGAGGTGGTGTGCTGAAGAGGCACCCGCAGTTGTCACTGCGGTCTGCAACCCCTCCTCAGCACCTCGTAGGAAAGGTATGACCATGTCTGTGGAATCCCTGGCTGCTCCCCTGGGCGGCCGTGTTGCAGTCATCGCCGGTGCTTCCAGCGGCATAGGTGAGGCCGTGGCCGAACACCTGGCGGCGTCGGGCGCCTCGGTCGCCGTGCTGGCCCGGCGTGCGGAGCGGTTGGACGCGTTGAAGGCCCGTATCGAGGAGCGCGGCGGCACGGCGCTGGCCATCGCCGTCGATGTGACCGACGCCGATGCCGTACGCGCTGCCGCCGATCGCGTGGCCGCCGAACTCGGCTCCGCAGACCTCCTCCTCAACAACGCCGGGGTGATGTTGCCCGCCCCGATCGAGGAGTTGGCCACCGACCAGTGGCGACGGCAGATCGACATCAACATCGGAGGGCTGATGAACGTGATCGGCGCGTTCACACCACAGTTGATCAAGGCTGCGGACGAGCGCGGCGTGGCCGACGTGATCAACACGTCGTCGATCGCGGCGCAGAACATCTTCCCCGACTTCGCGGTCTACTCCGGCACCAAGGCGTACGTCAGCCACCTGTCCCGACACCTGCGCGTCGAGTTCGGCGCCAGGAACATCCGGGTGTCGGCGCTAGAACCAGGCATCGTTGGCACCGAGTTGCAGGGCCATGTGACCGATGCCGGCGTGCGCGCGTGGCTGGAGGAGACCAAGGAGTCGATGGAGTGGCTGACACCGCATGACATAGCGGAGACCGTCGGATTCATCGCCGGCCTACCGCCGCGCGTCAACCTCCAGCAGGTCACCATCATGCCCACCCACCAGACAAGCTGACCCGCCCCACCCCGCTCCGCTCCGCTCCGAGCAACCCAACCCACCCCGCTCCGGCCAACCCAACCCCAACCCAACCCAACCGACCACTCGCCCCACCCCGCAGCACGACCGGACCGTCGAGCCCCGCGTCGGGCACTTGCCGCCCCCGCCCCCCGGGCCCGCCCGCCGCCGCACGAGCCCGACCGGCCGGCGACCACCCGTACCCGCTACAACCAGCGATCCGCCCAGCGAACGAGAGAAAGGAGAACCCACCACACCCACCTCCCGCCCGCACCCGCATCCACCCCTGCACCCACGCCCACACCCGCACCCACCAAGCCGCCCAGCCTGGCGGTCCCACGCTCAGCGCGGGGAGATCACGGCGCCGAGCAGGCCCGGGCCCGTATGGGCTCCGATGACTGCACCCACCTCGCTGACGTGCAGTTCCAACAGGCCGGGGACCCGGGTGCGGAAGCGCTGCGCTAGTTGTTCGGCGCGTTCGCCGGCGGCCAGGTGGTGTACGGCGATGTCCACCTCCTGCACGCCGGCCCGCTCGACCACGATCTCCTCCAGCCGGGCGATGGCCCGGGAGGCGGTGCGCACCTTCTCCCACAACTCGATGCGCCCCTCGTCGAGTTGGAGCAGGGGCTTGACGGCCAACGCCGAGCCCAGCAGGGCCTGGGCGGCTCCGATGCGGCCACCTCGGCGCAGATAGTCCAGGGTGTCGACGTAGAAGTAGGCGGTGGTCCCGACCGCTCGCTTCTCCGCCGCCGCCACCGCCTCGTCCAGTGTGCCGCCCGCGGCCACCGCCTCGGCCGCGGCCAGCGCGCAGAAGCCGAGGGCCATCGCCACCATCCCGGTGTCGAGCACCCGCACCGGGACGGGTGCCTCCCGTGCGGCGAGCAGCGCTGCGTCGTACGTACCGGAGATCTCCGCCGAGAGGTGGAGCGAGACGATGCCGTGCGCGCCGGCGTCGGCCGCCCGCTGGTACGCGGCGGCGAACATGGCCGGGCTCGGTCGGGACGTGGTGACCGGGGTGCGTTTCTGGAGGGCCTGGGCGACGGAGCGGGCGGAGATCTCGGTGCCCTCTTCCAGGGCCTGGTCGCCGAGTACGACCGTCAAAGGCACGGCCGTGATGTGATGTCGCTCCATCGCCTGCTGCGGCAAGTAGGCCGTGGAATCGGTGATGATAGCGACATGGCGGGACATGGCTGGCAGGCTATCGGTGGGTGGCCCACTCGGATAGCTGGGGGTGATCACCGCCGGTCATCACCTTGCCGCGGTGCGCCGGGCCCCGGCCCCGCCCGGGGCCCCCGCCCCCCGCGGGCCCCCACCCGGGGATCAGGTCCTGGCGGTAGGCGCCCCCCCCCCGGCCCCCCCC
>NZ_JBEHZD010000158.1:0-14321 GCF_040240285.1 Streptomyces sp. HSW2009
GCGCCGCGGCTGCGGCGGGTGCGGGGGCTGCGGCCCCGGCTGGGGCTGGTGCTGGTGCTGGTGCTGGTGCTGGTGCTGGTGCTGGTGCTGGTCACAGCGTTGCCGCGGGCGGCGGTGGCGTGAGGGGAGACGACGGCAACGGCACTGCATCGATTTCGTTTCCCGTGGGGGTGCTGGACCAGGTTCGGGAGTTGGTCGGCGAGGCGCACATGGCCGACTTCATAGCCGCCGCAGTGGAGCGCGAGGTGTGCGCACGCCGGATGGACCGCCTCGCGATACCCGGCGCCGCTGCCCGTACGCCCTCACCACCCGGCGACCCGGGGGACGGGAGCGACGGCTGAATCGGACGCGGCGCCGCCCACATCAAGGTCTGCACACGTCCAGGTCCGCACACATCCGGGGCCGCGCACGTCGCGAGAGCCGCGCACGTCCCCAGGGCCGGGTACGTCACGCGCGGTACGAGCAGCACTCAGCAGGCGGCACCCGTCCGGGAGCAGGCGCGCCCGGGCCAGGGATCACCCAAGGAAGGAGGACAGACGGTGAAGGTCAGGGCATTCCCCGCCGGACCGGTAGCGGCGAGCCGGCCCCGAGGCCTCGGCCCCATCGCCGGGGACGCCGCCGTGCCGCCCGGCACGCGAGCAGCAACCACGACCCCGAGCCGGCCGCCCGCCGAAGCCAACCGAAGGACACAGCCGCGGCCAGACTCCGGCGCGAGCCCGCCAGCAGGGCCACGGCCAGGGCCGTTCCATCTCCGTGGCTATCTCCGTGCGGCATCATGGGAAGGCATGAGACCTACGAACGTCCCACCCGGTTCGAGCAGCAGAGACGGCGGTAGCGGGGCCGGCGACCGGCGCATCGACAGCACCGAGAGCGCTGTCGCCGCGGTGATGGAGATGGCGGATTCGTACGGTCGCGAGACGACCGTTGAGCACTCCATCGGCGCGGACCAGTCCGGCCGGCGCCTCGCCTCCGGGGCCTTCACCGTGGTCGACCCGGACGGGTCGCTACTGCACGAGGCATACATCGAGATAGCCGGTCGGCCGACGGTGTGCATGGAGATCTTCAGCGAAGGGGACGCGAGCATCACCGTGGACACCGTGGAGTTCATCGGTGTCCCCCGGGAACAGTTGCCGGCCTTCCTCGACGCGGTCTACGGAGGGCGTGCCTGGGTGCGGGGGCGACGATTCCCGCCCACTCTGCACCTGATCGTGCCGATACCCGGCGACGTCACGTACAAGGAACCGATCCTGGGGCCGTGGAACATGACGCCCTGGCTCAACGGCCTCATCCGCTGACGCCAGACCCGCACCAGCGCGCGAGAAATCGCCCGAAGGTCGGGGGCGAGCCCACGCTAGAGGCCAGGTGCGCCCCAGACCGGGAACCAGCGGCCGAGGTCCTTTTCGATCCGCAGGTCATCCGTGAGCAGGGCGCGGGTCTGGAGCTCCAGGCCGTTGTCACGCTTGTCGACGCCACCGGAGAGGGGGGCGAAGGGGTAGAAGGTGCCGCGCTTGTAGAGGTAGACGAGCGCGAGTGAACGGTCCTGGTCGTCCCGAAAGCTCAAGAGCGAGCAGAGCAGTTGGGGGCCGAACCCGCCGTCACGCAGGGTGGTGTTGACCGCATGGAGGTCGTTGACCAGGCCAGCGACATCGTCGGGAGCGTGCTGGGTGAGCAGCCAGGTGAAGCCGTACGCGTCTTGGCTGAACTCGACGGGGATGCCGCCCCGTTCGGTATCGGCATCGAGGAGGTCACGTACCTCACGCTGGAGACCGGCGAACGCGCCGCCCTCCACACTCGCGAAACACACCGAACCCTGCCCGGTCGGCGTGAACCCCGCTGCGGCCTCCAACGTGACCGCCGCCGATGGCAGGGCGAAGAGCTGGTCGAGTTGCGGACGGGCCGGCTTGCTGCGGCCTAGCAGGGTATCGAGGAAGCCCACGGGGTTGTCCTTCCGGTAGCTGTGGGGGTGTTAGTACACGGGGTGTGCGTGTGGAGGGTGCGGGCTGTGGGCTGTGGTGGGTGTTCGTGAGGTGCGTGCGGGGTGGGTTGGGCGAGTGGGGTGGGGGCGGTGGGGGGCGGGGTGGCGGAGGGCGGGGAGGGAGGGCGGCGGGGGGAGGGGAGGGGGAGCCCCCCCCCGTTAACAAGTGGGAAGTCCCTCCTCACGGGCGGCCCAGTTCCGCTGCGATGCGGCCCAGTTGGTCGAGCCGTTGTTCCAGCGTTGGGTGGGAGGAGAGCAGCTTGCTGAAGCTGCTGCCGGAGAAGGCGGGGGCGAAGTAGAAGGCGTTGTACGGTTCGGCCTGTCGTAGGTCGCGGGTGGGGATGCGTGCCATTTCGCCTGTCACCTTGGTCAGTGCGGCGGCGAGTGCGGAGGGCCGGCCCGTGAGGAGGGCGGCGGCGCGGTCCGCTGAGAGCTCGCGGTAGCGGGAGAGCAGTCGGGTCAGCAGATAGCTGATCGCGTAGACGACTGCACTGATCAGGGGAATCACCAGGAGCGCGATGCCGAGACCGTTGTCGCGGTTGTTGCCTCGGCTGAGGCCGCCCCAGAGCGCTATGCGGGTGATCAAGCCGGCCAGTACGCCGAGGAAGGACGCGATGGTCATGACTGCGACGTCGCGGTGGGCCACATGCGACAGTTCGTGCGCGATGACGCCTTCCAGTTCCTCGCGCTCCAGGCGGCGCAGCAGTCCGGTCGTCGCGCACACCAGTGACTTGTGCTGGCTGCGGCCGGTGGCGAAGGCGTTCGGTACGTCGCTGTCGGCTATCGCCACCCGGGGTTTGGGCATGTCGGCGAGCGCACACAACCGGTCCACGGCGCCGTGCAGCTCAGGGGCCTGTTCGGGGGTGACCTCACGCGCGCCCATGCTGAACGCCGCGATCCGGTCGCTGAACCAGAACTGCGCGATGAACATCCCGCCCACCAGCAGCACGATCATGGGCCATGCGTTCCCCAGCAGCGCCACCAGGACACCGATGAACACTACGTACAGCAGCCCGATGAGAAACATCGTGCTGACCATGCGCGCGGCCAGTCCTCGGTCGGGCGCGAATCGCGTACGCGACATAAGCCCCTCCTCTGCACTCTCCTACGATTCTCCCTCTTTGTGAGGTATTCGTGAGATAAGCGAGATTGGAGTGAGTTGCCGCCGGGCTCGACAGGGCGGGCGCCGCGCGCCAGTGGGGGCGGGGACGGTTCACGGGGCGGCTGGCGCAACGCCTTCCAAGCTCGTCACCGGCTGGGCCAGTGATGAAGCTGGCCGTTTCCGTGGTGGGTCAACCTCGCCCGATGTGCAACCGCGCCGCCGAACGCCCCGGGCTCGGGGCGGGTCCGGATACCTCGGGCTCGGGGCGGGTGAGGTTGTAGTAGCCCAGCCGCTCGCGGTGGGCGCCGAAGCGAGGCACCGAGGCCGCGGGCCAACCCTCCAGTGCCTCGCATCGCCGCTGGTCAGCGGCATGGCAACCCAAGCCAATCCGCAAGCCCAAGCCCGCACCCGAAAACGCGACCCCAAGCCCAATCCGGCGCCCCAGGCCCAGCCGCGTCCAAGCCCAAGCCCGCACCCAAAACTCGCCCCCAGGCCAAGGCCCCAAGCCGACCCCCAAGCCAAGCCCGGCCGCGTACCCAGCCCCGCCCAGCCCTGTCCTGCCCAGCACGAGGCCGCGCCGTCGCACAGCCGTAGCCCCACCGAGCGGTCGGGTGGTTGCCGACGCTGCTGGTGGGGCGGTGGGGCAAGTGGGGGGAATCGTTCAGGCTGCGCGGAGGTAGGCGCTGGTGGCGACCTGGCCGATCATGCTGAGTCGGGTCTTGCCCGCCAGCCGCTCCTCGGTGGCCTCGCGTACGCCGGCCCACCGGCCGTCTCCGTAGTCGTCCATGACGATCACCGCGCCGGGGGCCGCGATCTGTTCGGCCCACTCCAGGTCGTTGGCGACCCCCTCGTACGAGTGGTCGCCGTCGATGATCACGACGCCGTACTGCCGGTCGGAGAGTTCTTCCCGTACGGCGGGGTCTTCGGAGAAGCCTCGGTGCAGGCGGAGCCGTGATTCCTCGACGCCGGCGTAGGCGAGGTTGGCGCGTACCACCGCTTCTGTGACGGGCGTGCCCGATGGGTCGGAGGAGATCTCGAAACCGGGCTGGAGCTGAACGGGCGAGAGCGGATCGACGATGGTGAGCTGGTACGGCAGGCCGGTGCGCAGTAGCTGGCGGGCCATGCCGCCGGCGAAGAGCCCGTAGAGCGTGCCGATCTCCAGGATCTCGCCGTTCGGCGGGCCGAGCAGCGGGGTGGCAGTGAGTTTGCCGAGGATGTTGCGGGTGGAGCCGGCGATGCGGCCGACGCCCCGGTTCTCCAGTTCGACCAGGGTGCGGTAGGCGAGCACGGTTTCCTTGTACGCGCCGTCCCGGCCGGTCAGGGCGGCGATCTCGGCCGCGAGCCCCGCGATCTCCTCCCGGCTCGGCTGCCGGTCGGTCAACCTGCCGTCGCGGCCGAGGAGCAGGTCAGTGGAGTGCGTACGGCGCAACTCCTCGCGGAGGACGGTGAGTTCACGGCGGGCTGAGCGGAGCTTTCTGTCAATGCGCTGGTCGAGCTGATCAAGGACGGGCCGCAGCGCGCGACGGGCGGAACGGGAAACGATCAGGGTGCTGTGGAACTTCACACAGCGGACCCTAGGTGCGCGCCCAGACGCTGGGAAGGCATGGCAGGCCGACGTTGCAGACCATCCAACAGTTGGGCCACCCGGCCAACAATCGCGCCCTAGCCGTTCATCAGGAATTTCCCGAAGCGTCACCCGCTTACTGCTCGGGCCAAGTAGTCGGCGCGGTAAGCGGAATGCGCGCGCCGCATCCTCCCCATCTGGCGCGCACCGCGTGTGCACGGCCGCCGTTCCCCACGCCGGAGCCACTTCTGCCAGGTCAGCCCGCTCGTCGGGGCACGCGGAACCCCTTCGTTCCGTCGCGGACCGGTGCCCCCGGCCTACCTGTCCTACCTATCCGACCCATCTATCGGTGGAGTACGCGTGGATGCGGTGCCGGTGCGCGGCGCGCTCACCACGCGCGTCTCCGCAACGCGCACCGACTCGACGTACGCCGGACACCGCAAGCCCACCCCCCGCACCAAGGTCCAACAGCTCACGACCGCACGAGCCCAAGGCCCCCGGGCACCCGGACCCACGAGCCCACGAGCCCACGAGCCCACGGCAGTGTGCGCAGTGTGCCCGCACGGCCGTCGAGGCTCCGGCCAGACGTCCGCTGGTCAGTCGTCCAGTTGGGCGAGGCCCTCCAGTGCGATCTTCTCGAAGACGGCCTGGTCGGCGGCGAAGACCGAGTCCGGTATCGGGGCGTGCAGCACGATCTCCGTGAAGCCGAGTTCGGCATGGGCCCCGGCGAAGTCGACGAAGGCGTCCACCGAGTCCAGCGGCCGGTCCGGGGTGAAGCCGGTGAGCAGGATCTTGTCGAGCTTGCCCAGGTCGCGACCTGCCTGTTCGCACACCTCGCCGAGCCGTTCGACCTGGCGCCCGATGGCCGCCAGCGAATCGGCCGGGCCGGCGCCCTCGGCCAGCTTCGGGTCGCCCGTGGTCACCCACGCCTGCCCGTACCCGGCGACCAGGCGCAGCCCGCGCGGGCCCGTGGCGGCGATGGCGAACGGGAGCCGGGGGCGCTGCACGCAGCCCGGTACGTTCCGCGCCTCGCGCGCCGCGTAGTACCGGTGTTCCGCCGTCACCGTCTCTTCCGACAGCAGGGCGTCGAGCAGCGGCACGAACTCCTCGAAGCGCTCCGTGCGTTCCCGCTGCGACCACGGCTCTTGGCCACCGGACAGCAGCGTCGTCGCGTCATACCCCACGCCACCTGCACCGATGCCCAGCGTGATGCGACCGTCGGAGACGTCGTCGAGCGTGATGAGTTCCTTGGCGAGTGTCACCGGGTGGCGGAAGTTCGGCGACGTGACCAGGGTGCCGAGGCGCATCCGGGAGGTCACCGCGGCAGCCGCGGTCAACGTCGGGACGGCGCCGAACCACGGGCCGTCGCGGAACGTGCGCCACGAGAGGTGGTCGTACGTGTACGCGGCGTGGAAGCCGAGCTCCTCGGCGCGCTCCCACTCCGCGCGACCGCCGTCGGACCAGCGGCGGATCGGCAGAATCACGGTGCTCAGTCGCATGCATCGAGGGTAAGCGCCGGGTACGACAATCCGGTACGCCGCCGGCCCCCGCCCATCAACCGCCCCCACCGGCCCCACCACCACCAACCGCTCCCACCACCATTCCTCCCCACCAACCCCGCCACCACCGGTCGTCCCCGTCTCTCTCCCCCCCAGCTCCCCGTACGCCGCTCACCGACGTGCCCGCCCCCACGCGATGCGTACCGCAGCCCCTACCGATCGTTCCGCCCGGTCTGTCCCACCTCGTCCCGGGCGAGCAGTCCCGGACGAGCTGTCCCGGGCGAGACGGAACGCCCCTCCGATCATCCGGGGCACGAATGCGGCGGCGAGTTCCGCGAGTTCTACGCGACGGTGCCCGCCCGGAAATTTCCCCAACGGTGAAATCGCCGCGCCACGGTGATTGCCATGGCGCGGTGATTGCCATGGCACGGTGATTGCCATGGCACGGCACATTCGGCCAAGTGACTGGAGCACGGCGAGAATGCCCGGCCGGTCCTGTACTACGGTGCTGGAGTTCACAAGATCTCGCCGGGGGAGAAGCGTTGAGCGCTCGAATTCTGGTCGCCGAGGATGACGAGAAACAATCCCGGCTGATACGGGTCTATCTGGAACGGGAGGGCAACGCGGTGCAGGTCGTGGCAGACGGCCGTGCCGCGTTGGAGAAAGCGCGGTCGAACCGGCCTGACCTCATCGTGCTCGATGTGATGCTGCCGTACGTCGACGGTCTCGACGTGTGCCGCATCCTGCGGACCGAGCCGGGCACCGAGGACGTCCCGATCCTGCTGCTGACCGCCCGTGCGACCGAGGAGGACCTGCTCCTCGGGCTCGACCTCGGTGCGGACGACTACCTCACCAAGCCCTACAGCCCGCGTGAACTGGCCGCGCGGGTACGGGCGCTGCTCCGCCGGGCCAAGAAGTCGGCACCGGCGGGCACGACGCTGCTGAAGGTCGGCGAGATGGAGTTGGACACCGCGCGGTTCGAGGTCCGGGTCGCGGGTCGGCCGGTGGCGCTGACCTCGAAGGAGTTCGCCATCCTGGAGTCGCTGGCCCGCGAGCCCGGGCGGGTCTTCACCCGGGCCCAGATCATCGAGCGGGTCTTCGGCTTCGACCGGGACGTACTGGAGCGGACCGTCGACGCGCACGTGATGAACCTGCGGCGGAAGCTGGAGGCGCCGGGCGGCCGGCGCCTGCTTGAGACGGTGTACGGGCGGGGCTACCGGATCGTGGACGGGGCCTGAGCGCCCCCAAGTCACCGGGAATATCCCGCTTTCTGGCGGGACTGAAAGGCCAGAGGCCCGGGCCCGCGCTCGCACACCACGCCCGCCCACACCCCCGCAACCCCGCAACCCCGCAACCCCGCAACCCACCCTCACCCCCACACCAGCCCCCGCACTCACGCACCCCCACACCCACACAGCCCCACGCACCCCCACAGCCACACCCACAGCCCCACCCCCACACTTCAGCCAGCCGACCCCGAGCGCGCGCCCAAGACGATCGTGAACGTCGTCCCCACCCCGACCGTGCTCGCCACGTCGATCGTGCCCTGGTGGTCGGTCACGATCTGGCGGGCGATCGACAGGCCGAGGCCGCTGCCGCCGGTCACCCGGCCCCGTGCCGCGTCCGCCCGCCAGAACCGGTCGAAGACGTGCGGCAGGTCGTCCGCGGGTATCCCCTTGCCGGTGTCGCGCACTTCGATGACGGCCAGTTCCCCGTACGGGTCCAGGGCCAGGGTCACCCGCCCGCCGGGCGGCGTGGCGCGCAGCGCGTTGCCGACGAGGTTGCCGATGACCTGGCGGAGCCGGTCCGCGTCGGCGGTCACGTACACCGGATGCGGCGCGTCCACTTCCAGTGTCACGCCCGCCGTTCCGGCGTGGGCGCGGTGTGCGGTGCGGGCGGCTTCGAGCAGGTCCCGCAGGTCGACCTCGGAGCGGCGGTAGGTGAGTGCTCCGGCCTCGGCGAGGGCGAGGACCTGGAGGTCGTCCACGATCCGCTGTTGGAGCAGCGCCTCCTCGTGGAGCGAGTCGAGCAGTTCGGGTGCCGGCTCGACGACCCCGTCGCGCAGGGCCTCCAGATAGCCGCGCAGGTTGGCGAGCGGGGTGCGCAACTCGTGTGCGATGTCCCCGGTGAGGCGGCGCTGACGGTCCTCACCTGCCTGGATGGAGTCGGCCATGCGGTTGAACGCCCGGCCGAGTTGCGCGATCTCGTCCCCTCCAGTGACCGGAACGCGTCGCTCCAGGTCGCCTTCGCCGAGCCCGTCCGCCGCGAGCGTGATGGCCCGTACCGGCCGCAGCACGGCCCGGCTCAGCAGCAGCGCCCCGAGGATCGTGGCGAGCGCGACGCCGACGGCGACGGCGACGGTGGGGGCGGCGGCGATCGTGGGCGGGGACTCGTTCTGGTACCCGAGGCTCACTTCGAGGCGGGGCGGGGCGACGGAGGCCGTGCGCTCGTTGAAGACGCGCTGGAGGCAGGGGGCGAGCGGCCGGACGTCCTCGCAGGCCAGGGCCGCGGTCCCGTCCTGCGCCCACCGCGGGTCGTCGTCGGGCGATGACACCCTGCACGTGGCGGGCCGGCTGCCGGTGGTGACCACGGGGATGCCCACCTGGTCGGTGCGGACCGTCACCGTCGCCCCCGCCCGGGTCAGGCAGGCCGCGTCGGCCGCCGCCGAGCGGTAGCGCTCCATCGCCACCAGGGTCAGCTTCGCGTTGCCGCGCGGCACTAGGTCCTGGTCGAACCGCAGCACCGGGCGCGGGTCGACCAGGACCGGGGGCTGGCTGCCGGGCAGGCGCGGCGCACGTCCCGCGAGGGGGTCGGAGGCGGCGAGCGGGACGCCGGTCTCCGTGACGACCTGGATGCGCTCCCCGGTGTCCCGCGACAGCGCGCGGACGGTTGGCCCGACCCCGTCCCAGGTGCCGTGTGCGAAGCCGTAACCGCGGAGCTTGCCCGTGATCGCGGAGATGTCCTCCTGACCTGCGGTGACGGCCTCCTGCACCTGCCGGTTGGCCTGTCGCAGGGTGAGCCAGGCGGTGGCTGCCGTGGCGGTCAGGGCGATCAGCATCAGCAGCCCGAGCACCCGCAGCCGGAAGCTCACCGGGTGCCTCCCACGCCGGGCCCCGGGACGTGTGCGCTCAACGCGACTCCTTCGAACGGGTTTCCACGCTACGGGACGGCCAACGGGCTCCGGGATGTGCTCCACCAGGGTGCGGAATGCGGCAACGTGCCGCGGTAGGGACGCATTTCCCTCGCATCACTTTCGACGCCTCGCCCTCTCGCTTCTCGCCCTCTTGCCCTCTCCCTCTCGCCCCTCCCTCTTGCCCTCTCAACGTCTCGTCCCCTTCCCTCTCGACGTCTCGCCCTCTCCCCCTCTCGCCTACGGCAGCCTGCCATTCGATCGCGGGTCGATTTACTCCGCTTATTCCGCGGCGCCATCCGGCGGACCGCAACGAGTGAGGATTCGCCCTCGCCGCAAGCCCGGTTTCGCTCTCACAGCAGGCCCCGTTTCACTCCCGCAGCGAGCCCGGTTTCACCCTCGCGACGACCGCGGTTTCCCTCGCCCGCCTTTCGACCCGCCGCTCGCATGGCCATTCGCCCGCCATTCACCCCACCGCTCGACCGTCTTTCGGTCGGTCGAATGCGGAAATCATTCGTCGGCAGCGGACCGTTCCGTAGACGGCGGGCCCTTTTCCCCTGGAGCGCCATCCGGCGAGCTCGTTTACGCACAGTGCTCTGCGGCGCGACAACAACCGCGTCTCCCCCGGCGCGGCGGGGCCCCAAGGAGGATGGCGCATACCCCCGTACACGCACCCACCCCCACAAACCCCCGCCGCGCCCGTCCCACAAACCCCCCGCCGCTCCCGCCCCGCGCTCCCCCAACGGCCAGCCCCTCACGTCCCGGACAGCGCCTCCGTAGGGGCCAGTCGGCTCGCTCGGACCGCCGGGTACAGACCGGCGATCATGCCGATGAGCAGCGTCGAGCCGATGCCGGCCGCGCTCGCCCACACGGGGACGACCGTCGGCCAGTCGCGGCTGAGCGCGTACCCGGCCGTGATCAGCGTCCCGAGCACGGTTCCGCCGAGGCCGCCGAGCAGGGACAGCAGCAGGGACTCCGTCACGAACTGGGTGCGGATCTGGCCCTTCGTGGCGCCCAGGGCCCGCCGTAGGCCGATCTCAGGTCGGCGTTCCAGGACCGAGATGACCATGGTGTTGCCGACGCCGACCCCGCCGACCAGGAGTGCCACGCCGCCGAGGCCGAGCAGCAGGCCGGTCAGCGCCGACTTGGTCGCCTCGCGGGCCGCGAGGGCGTCGGAGGGCCGCGAGACCTGTACCTCGCTGGGTTTCGCGGGGTTGGCCGTGGCCGCGAGCACTGCTCGTACCGAGGTGACCTGGCTGTTCTCCGTCCGTACGTAGACCGTCGACGGGTGTCCGTCGAAGCGCAGGTACGTCTTGGCCGCGGGCCAGCCGACCAGTGCGGTGCTGTCGAGTTCCGGTGCGAGTGGCATCGGGTCGAGTACGCCCACCAGCGAGAACCATCGGCCGCCGAGCCAGACCCGGGTGCCCGGGGTGTGGACGTCGAGCCGCTGGGCGGCGGTCGCGCCGAGCACGACGGCGGGGTACTTCTCCGTCGCGGGGTCGAGCCAGCGGCCCGTACGGAGGTGGCCGCCGACGGCCGGGAGCAGGTCGGGGCCGGCCGCCAGGACGTCGAGGGAGCCGGTGCGGCCGATGGCGATGTGGTCGTTGCGGTAGATGTTCGCCTCCGTCGACCCGGTGGCGGCGACCTGTCGTACGGGCGGGACCCGGTCGATCATCGCCACGGACTCCATGGGGAGCTTGGCGGCGTCACCGCTGAGGGACTCGCCCGGGGCGACCCGCAGCAGGTTGGTGCCGAGTGCGTCGAGCTTGCGGTCGACCTCCGCCTGTCCTGACCCCGAGATGCCGACCACCGCGATCATCGCGGCGACGCCGATGGCGATGCCGAGGGCGGACAGGAAGACCCGTAGCGGGCGGGTCCGCAGGCCGGGGCCGCCGAGCCGTACGACGTCCGCGGGCCCGAGCCGGACGGCGCGCAGCCTGCCCGATGACCGGGCCGGTCGCCGGGTCCCGCCGGCCGGGGGCCCGGGCGTCCCGGTGCCGTACCCAGCAGTCTCAGCACCGTACCCAGCGGTCTCGGCACCGTACCCAGCAGTCGCGGGGCCGATCCCGACGGTCTCCGGGCCGCGGCCCATCCCGCCCTTTCCGCCCCGCCGCGGGGGGCCCTTCTTGTGGCCGGTCATCGGGGCGCTCCGATCGTCGTGCTCTGCGCGACGTCGGCGACGAGGCGGCCGTCGCGCATCTCGATGCGGCGCGGCAACTCGGCGGCGATCTCCCGGTCGTGGGTGATGACGACCACCGTCGTGCCCGCGGCGTTCAGCTCGCGCAGCAGGGCCAGTACCGCCGCGCCGGACGTCGAGTCCAGGTTTCCGGGCGGTTCGTCCGCCAGCAGTACCGAAGGTTCGCCGACCACGGCACGGGCCACGGCGACGCGTTGGCGTTCGCCGCCGGAGAGCTGGTGCGGGAGGTGGTGGACGCGGTGGCTGAGTCCGACCCGTGCCAGGGCGGCCGACGCCTGGGCGCGGCGCCTGCGCAGGGGCACGCCCGCGTAGAGCAGTCCGTCCGCGACCGAGTCCAGTACGGGGGTGCCGACGGCCAGGTGGAACTGTTGGAAGACGAAGCCGATCCGGGTGGCCCGCAGGGCGGAGACCTCGCGGTCCGTCAGGCTCGCCACGTCGTGGCCGTCGACGAGGACCCGGCCCGCGGACGGGCGGTCGAGACTGCCCATGAGGTTGAGCATGCTGGACTTGCCCGAGCCGGACGGGCCGACGATCACCACCAGTTCGCCCCGTTCGATGCGCAGGCTCACGTCCCGGACGGCGGCCACGCCGCCCGGATAGGTCTTGGAGACCGCGTCGAACTCCACGACCGCCGCCGTGCCGCCGCTCACTCGGGAATCCTCACCTTCATGCCCTCGCGAACGGGGCCGCTGACCTCCACGTCGCCGTCGGCGAACAGCCCGGTCCGTACGGCGACGAGCCGGCCGTCCGCGGCCTCGACTCCGTGTCCGCCCTCGGCGAGGGCGACGAGCGCGGCGACGGGGACGGTCAACACGTTCTTGACCTCCTTGCCCACGTACTCGACCGTGACGGGCCCGCCCTCCAACCGGCCGACGGCCTGCTGGTCCTCGATGGTGACGGTGACCGGGACCGTGGCGGTCGGCGTCCCACCGCCCTCGTCGCCGATGTCCCCCTCGGGCGCGGTCGCCTGTTTGCCGATCGTCGACACCTCGCCCCGTACGGAGTTGCCGTCGGGCAGCTTGATCGCGACGCGCGCGCCGCGCACGGCCCACGCGGCTTCCGCGGCCGAGGTGTTGACGACGACCTTGCGGTCGGTGCCCGTGTACGTGAGGGTGCTCTCGCCGACGGGGGAGCCGACCCGGGTGCCGGGCCGGCCGATCCGTACCTTGCTCGCGGAGTAGATGACGTCGCCCACGTCGACCGTGCCGGTCTGTTCGACGCCGAGCGACTTCTGCCAGCGTTTGACGGCGTTGGCGGTGAGGCTGGTGAACCTCTCGTCCACGGTGAAGCCGTCGTAGCCCAGGGCGGCGAGGTTCCTCTCGAACTGCATCACGTCCATGCCCCTGAGCTCGCCCGCTGCTCGGGTGGCACCGGGGGCGAGGCCGGGGCCTTCGGCACGTCCGGCGGCCCCGGGTTCCGGTGTGCCCCCTGGTTTCGACGTGCCGGATGGTTTCGACGTGCCGGACGATGGTGATCCGCCGGCCGGGCTCGGTGTGTCGGCCGGGCTCGGTGTGTCGGCCGGGTCCCGTGTGTCGGCCCGGTCCTCGGACGTGCCGTCCCTGTCCGCGGCGCCCTGCTGCCGCCCGGCCGGTTCCTGGTCGCCGGGGCGCTGCGCGTCCTGCTGGGTCGACAGTCCCAGGGTCCGGTACATCGGCAGGGTTCCGTACATCAGGACCACCGGTCGGTCGTCGACCCGGAGCAGTTGGTCGCCCCGCTTGGCCGTGGCGCCGCCCTCGGGCAACCAGGTCACGGTCCCCTCTGCCTTGACGGGCAGCGACAGTTCCGTGCCGTATCCCAACGTGCCCTCCACCGTGGTGCGTTCCGTCAGCGTCGCCCGGGTGACCGAGACGACGGAGCCGGAGCGGGGCGGGGCGCCGGGGCCCTCGTCCCCCGTGCCGCCGAGCCCGAGCGCGCCCACCACGGCGACCGCCGCCACGACGACCACGGCGGCGGCGGTCAGCGCCGTGCGCCGCCGCCGGCTGGCCTTCGGCGGCACCGGGGCGGTCGTGGCGGGCTCGTCATCGTTGTGCGTCATCGTCTCGGTCACCGTCAGCCCAGGCCCGCCGACGGGTTGGCCGGTTGGCCGATGATGGGTCCGCAGGTACGCCCCGCGCGGAGCGCGCCGGCCGATGCCTGGTCCCACTCCGGCGTTCCGGAGTTGTTGTTTCGGGTGTTCCCGTCGGGGCCGGGGTCGGGGAAGTCCGGGGCACCGTTCTTCTGCATGCACTCGGCGTACTCGCGCTGGGTCTTGATCTGCTCGGGGGTGAGCTTGGGCCGGTTGGCCTCTTCGACGCTCTCAGGCACGGCGGGCATCTTGTCGGCACACTTGTCCGACGCCTTCATGAACTTCGGGTCCTGCTTCAGGGTGCGCGCCTGGCGGCCGAGTTCCACCTTCCCGGTCTCGTCCGGATCGGGGAGGTCGACGTCGTTGTCGCGCATGCACTTCACCCACCCCTGCTGGCCCTTGATGTACGTGGCCAGTTCGTCCCCGGCGTCGCCTCCGCTGCCGCCGCCGGTCGCCCCCGCCGAGACGGACCCGTCGCCGCCCGCCGAAGGGACCTTCGCGCCGTCGTCGTCGCTGCCACACCCGACCAACGTGAAGGCCAGGACCGACGCCATCGCCGCCAGTACCACCCGGTTCGTCCTCATGGGTTCTCCGTCTCCTCCTGTCGCATCCGGCCGCAACCGCGGCAGGCAGGGGGACCGTAGGTCGCAAGCCATGAAGAACTTTTGAAGAACCTGTCAGACGATCATGCGGTTCGCGCGCGTCCGGCGCGGAGCGCTCTTGACCGCGCGATCTAGCCCCGTTCCCGGTGGGCGTGGTGGGCCCGGCGGGCCCGGCGGGCCCGGCGGG
>NZ_JBEHZD010000159.1:0-14267 GCF_040240285.1 Streptomyces sp. HSW2009
GGCGGGGGCCCGGGGGGGGGGGGGGGGGCGGGGGGCGCGGGGCGGGCCGGGGGGGGGGGCGCGGGGCGGGGGGGCCGGCGGGGGCCGGCGCCGCCCCCCCGTCGGGGAAGGGCGCCGGCCCGGGTGTTCCGTGGCCCCGTTACCGGGCCGCGCGCAGCCGGCGCAGCGTCTCCTCGCGGCCGAGCAGTTCCATCGACTCGAACAGCGGCGGCGAGACCCGCCGCCCCGTGACCGCGACCCGCAGCGGCGTGAAGGCGAACTTGGGCTTGATGCCCAGGCCCTCCACCAGCGCCTCGCGGAGGGTGGTCTGGATGGGCTCCGGCGTGAAGTCGGCCAGTTCCTCCAGCGCCTTGATGCTGGCCTCGATGACCGGCTTGGCGTCGTCGGTGAGCACCTTGGCCGCGTCGGCCTCGTCCACCCGGAAGTGCTCCGGCTGCACGAACAGGAAGCCGAGCATGCCGACCGCCTCGCCCAGCACCACCATGCGCTCCTGGGCGAGCGGGGCGGCCTTGGCGAGCAGGTCGAGCTCGGCCTCGCTGGGGGCCCGGCCGGGGAAGAGGAACGGCACCAGGCGCCGCACGTACTCGTCGGGCGCGAGGGCCCGCAGGTGCGTGGCGTTGATGGATTCGCACTTCTTGAGGTCGAACCGCGCCGGGTTGGCGTTCACGTCCGCGAGGTCGAAGGCGGCGACCATCTCTTCGACGGAGAAGATGTCCCGGTCCTCGGCGAGCGACCAGCCGAGCAGCGACAGGTAGTTCAGCAAGCCCTCGGGGAGGAAGCCGCGGTCGCGGTAGAGGTTGAGGGACGCCTGCGGGTCACGCTTGGAGAGCTTCTTGTTGCCCTCGCCCATGACGTACGGCAGGTGCCCGAAGGCCGGGACGGTGCCGTTGCCCACGCCGATCTCGGCGAGCGCCCCGTACAGGGCGATCTGGCGCGGCGTGGAGGAGAGCAGGTCCTCGCCGCGGAGCACGTGCGTGATCTCCATCAGCGCGTCGTCGACCGGGTTGACCAGGGTGTAGAGCGGCGCCCCGTTGGCGCGGACGATGCCGAAGTCCGGCACGTTCTCCGGGGTGAAGGTCAGCTCGCCGCGGACCAGGTCGGTGAAGGTGATCGGGGTGTCCGGCATCCGGAAGCGGACGATCGGGGTGCGGCCCTCCGCACGGTAGGCGGCGATCTGCTCCGCCGACAGGTCGCGGCAGGTTCCGTCGTACCCGGAGGGCTTGCCGGCCTTGCGGGCGGCGTCCCGGCGCGCGTCGAGCTCTTCGGTGGTGCAGAAGCACTCGTAGGCGAAGCCGCGCTCCTGGAGTTTGCGGGCGACGTCCGCGTAAATGTCCATGCGCTGCGACTGCCGGTACGGGGCGTGCGGGCCGCCCACCTCCGGGCCCTCGTCCCAGTCGAAGCCCAGCCAGCGCATCGCGTCCAGGAGCTGCTGGTAGCTCTCCTCGGAGTCACGGGCCGCGTCGGTGTCTTCGATGCGGAAGACCAGGGTGCCGCCGTGGTGGCGGGCGAACGCCCAGTTGAAGAGGGCGGTGCGGACCAGCCCCACATGGGGGTTGCCGGTCGGCGAGGGACAGAAACGGACGCGTACGGGAGATGCGCTAGCCACGCTTGATCACCTTGTTGGTGAGAGTGCCGATGCCTTCGATGGTGACGGCGACCTCGTCGCCGACGTTGAGCGGGCCGACCCCAGCCGGGGTGCCCGTGAGGATGACGTCGCCGGGGAGCAGCGTCATGGCCTCCGTGATGTGCACGATCAGGTCCTCGACCGAGCGGACCATCTCGCTGGTGCGGCCCAGTTGGCGCTGTTCGCCGTTGACGGTGCACATGATCGCGAGGTCGCCGGGGTCGACGTCGGTCTCCACCCACGGCCCCAGCGGGCACGAGGTGTCGAATCCCTTGGCGCGCGCCCACTGCTGTTCGCGGCGTTGCACATCACGCGCGGTGACGTCGTTGGCGCAGGTGTAGCCGAGGATGACGTCCCTGGCCCGCTCGCGCGGGACCTCCCGGCACATCCGGCCGATCACCACGGCCAGCTCGGCCTCGTGGTGGACCTCCTGCGAGAAGGAGGGGTAGACGATGGGGTCGCCCGGGCCGGCCACGGAGGTGGACGGCTTGAAGAAGGCGACCGGTACGTCGGGGACCTCGCCGCCGAGTTCCCTGGCGTGCTCCGCGTAGTTGCGGCCGATCGCCACGACCTTGTTGGGGAGCACCGGGGGGAGCAGCCGCACCTTGTCCAGCGGCACCCGTTGCCCCGAGCGCTCGAATTCGGCGAAGGGATGACCCTTGATGATGTCGAGGACGGGGCCGCCTTCGGTGGCGGCGTCCCCCTCCACGACTCCGAACGCGACGTTGCCGTCGATGGAGAATCTGGCGATGCGCACGGGAAGTGCTGCCCCTCACTGATCGCTGTTAGCTGGCTGGAGTCTGACGCTTCAGGCTATCTCTCCGTCTTCCACCCCGGCGCGCGCTTTCCCCGTCGCCCCCGCCACCACCACCCCGGCAGCCGGCACCGGCACGCCACCGCTCGGTGACCCGGGCGGCTCGGTACGCCCCGTACGACGCACGGAGCGCCGGCACTTGCCCACGGCTCGCGGCCCGCGGGCACGACACGGAGCGCCGCAGGGAACTCCACGCCCGGCCCACGGAGCACGGAGCGGTGAGACGTTCCCCACGGGCCACGGGCCACGGGCCACGGAGCGCGTCGTACGCGACACGGAGCGGAGCGCAGGCCACGGGGCACGCCGTACGGGCACGGGGCCGGGGCGGGAGCACGGAGCCGGGACACGGGGCGCTGCCGCAGGGGCAAGTGGGCGTCGTCGTCCCGTACGTGGGACGTGCTCGGGGCGGCCGTGGGACGCGCTCGGGGCGGCGCTGCGTACGGCGCGGCCCCGTCGACCAGGCGGAAGACAACCACCGGCGTCCGTGGGCCCCGTACCAACTCAACCCCGCGCGCGCACGCGCGCGAGGCGGTGCCCCATGCGAAGGGAGAGCGGGGCAGCGGAGGGAAGCGCCGGTGGGCAGCCGAAGGACCAGGGAAGCCGGGGGAAACCGGGGGAAACCAAAGCCGGAAGGCACGGGAGGCACGGGAGGCCGGAGGAAACCGGGATCGGGAGGAACCGAGGGGCCGGCGCGTCCGGAGAGGTCAGGGCAGAGCCGGCGCGTCCACCGAGCAGAGCCCGGGGAAGCCGGCACGTCTGGGGAACCCGGAGAACCCAGCAGCGCGTCAGAGGAGGAGTCAACCGGGCGCCACGATCGCGGCGGTCGCGCGGGCGCCCTGGTCGCGTCGGCTACTACTTGGGCGCTTCGGTGAGGATGGTGCGGCGCGGGTTCGCGGTCTGGGTGGGCAGTTCGACCGGGTTTGCCTGCTCTTCGGCGGGCGCGGTCTGGAGTTCTTCGGCGTCCTTGAGGTGGGCGAGGGTGGTGCGCCGCGGGTTGGCTATGTTGCGGAACATCATCGTCGTCTTCACGGGATCTGCCTCATCTTGTCGTTTTTACGGTGGGTGTAAAGCGTCAGGCTAAACGCGCGCTTCCCCCAAAATCCGCGGCCCCAGTCACGCCCATGTTGTGAGTTTCCTCACGAAGAGGCGGACAAATGCCACATCGTGCACACCAATTCCTTTGCTAAAAACCGGGCATTACCCACCCAATAGGCACGTTCCGCTCTTGATCATCTCGACCCGGACACGCGCCACTCCTGAGCAGAACGTGCATAAAAGTCCGTTATCGTGGCCATTGTTTTCCACATGCGGTCACTTTATTGCCACGTACCGTCACCGCATTCACACCGTGACCCACGGCTCTTGTTGGAGCATCCGGCACTGTGCTGGAATTCCACGGACCGCCGACAGGATTCACCTGGCGCGCAGAGGGCGCAGACGGGGCGCCGAGCGGCGGCGGCCTCGCTCCTCGACAAGGAAGGGTCAGCGCGCCGGTCACTCACGACTCACACCGTCCCGCCGTATGGCGGCGGGACGCCTGGTCCAGAGGTTGCGACACTAGTGCAGGGACGTTTCAAGAAGGATGGCAACGCTGCGGCGGACCCCGAGCCGCGCGGTGGTACCGACCGTGGTGCGGGTGCGGATGTCAGTACGCGACCGCCCGCGCCCGGCGGGGACGAGTCATCCGGCGAGCGGCCGAAGGCGAAGGGCCCCACGGGACCCGGGCCGCGAATAGCCCTGCGTAACTGGAAGATCAGCACCAGGCTCGTTTCGCTGCTCGCGCTCCCCGTGGTGGCCGCCACCACGCTGGGTGGGCTGCGTATCCAGAACTCTCTGGAGAACATCGAGCAGCTCGACCAGATGAAGCTGCTCACCGAGATGACGCAGCAGGCGACTTCGCTGGCCAACGCGCTCCAGGAGGAGCGCGACCAGTCCGCCGGCCCGTTGACCGGCTCAGGTGACGACAAGAACGACCAGGTGGTGGGCCCGCGGCAACGGGTCGACCAGGAGTTGGTCGCCTTCGCCGACGCCACCGACGACGTCGACCCCGTCGACCCGGCGATCACCGGTGTGCAGTCGACGATCATCGACATCAAGAAGCAGCTCAACAAGATCCACGAAATCCGCAAGCAGGCGTACCAGGACGCGGATTACACGTCACAGACGATCATCGGTTACAACGAGCTGATCACCTCGCTGCTCTCACTGTCGCAGGACATGGCGCAGGCGACCAGCAACCGCTCGATGATCAACAAGACGCGTGCGCTGGCGACGTTCTCGTCGGCCAAGGAGTACGCGTCGATCCAGCGCGCCTCCATCAGCGCCGCCCTCGCGCACCCGAAGAAGCCCCGCCTGTCGGCGACGGACAGCCGGTACACCGCGACGGCGCTGGAGAAGGAGGACCAGGCGCTCCGCCGGTTCGCCGAGATCCGCCCCAGCGACTTCACCGAGCTGACCGACCCGCTCTACGGCAACAACAGCGACATCAACGCGGCGAACAAGTACGCGCTGCGCATGGTGCGCGACCCGGACAGCCTCGCGTCCGAGAAGCGCACGTACATGGACTGGTACGACCAGGACAGCATCAAGCTCGTCGCGATGTCGAAGATCGAGCAGACGCTGCTGACCGAGATGGAGCAGAAGGCCCGCGAGCTGCGCTCGGAGGCCAAGCAGGACGCGATCATCAACGGTGCGCTGATCCTGCTGGTCCTCGGCATCTCGCTGGTCGGCGCGTTCGTCGTCTCCCGGTCCATGGTGCGCTCGCTGCGCCGGCTCCAGGACACCGCGCAGGACGTCGCCCAGCAGCGCCTGCCCGAGCTCGTCAAGGAGCTGTCCGAGCACGACCCGCAGGACGTGGACACCTCCGTCGAGTCGGTCGGTGTGCACAGCCGGGACGAGATCGGCAAGGTGGCCGCGGCCTTCGACGACGTGCACCGCGAGGCGGTCCGGCTCGCCGCCGAACAGGCGCTGCTGCGAGGCAACGTCAACGCGATGTTCACCAACCTCTCGCGCCGGAGCCAGGGTCTGATCCAGCGCCAGCTCTCGCTCATCTCGGAGCTGGAGTCCCGCGAGGCCGACCCGGACCAGCTCTCCTCGCTGTTCAAGCTCGACCACCTCGCCACCCGCATGCGCCGTAACGGTGAGAACCTGCTCGTGCTCGCCGGTGAGGAGCCGGGCCGTCGTTGGACGCGCCCCGTGCCGCTGGTGGACGTGCTCCGTGCGGCGGCGTCCGAGGTGGAGCAGTACGAGCGGATCGAACTGAGCTCGGTGCCCGGCACCGAGGTCGCCGGCCGGGTCGTCAACGACCTCGTGCACCTGCTGGCCGAGCTGTTGGAGAACGCCACTTCCTTCTCGTCGCCGCAGACCAAGGTCAAGGTCACCGGGCACGCGCTGCCCGACGGCCGGGTGCTCGTCGAGATCCACGACACCGGCATCGGCCTCTCCCCCGAGGACCTGGCGGCGATCAACGAGCGGCTGGCGAGCCCGCCGACCGTGGACGTCTCCGTCTCGCGGCGCATGGGTCTGTTCGTGGTCGGCCGGCTGTCGCTGCGACACGGCATCCGCATCCAGCTCCGTCCCTCGGACTCCGGCGGTACGACGGCGCTCGTCATGCTGCCGGTCGACGTAGCCCAGGGCGGCAAAAAGCCGGCTCAGGGCACGCCCGGTACGGGTGGCGCCAGCGGTGCCCCCGCGGTCGCCCCGGCCGCTCCGGTCGCCCCGGCCGCGGGTGCCGCCCCGGCGCTCGCCAAGCCGGCCGGCCCCGATGCGAGTGGCCCTGGTGGCGCCGGCGGCCCCGGTGGCACCGGCACCCGCCGTCAGGTACCCGGCGCGGGACCGCGCGCCGAACTCCCCGCCACCGGTGCGAACCCGGCGCAGGGCAGCAAGCCCGGCGCCGCGGGCCCGGTGCCGCCGGCCGGCGCCGGCGGCCAGCCGGCACGGGGCGGAGCCACCCGCAGCGGACTGCCGACCCGCCCCGTGGGCGCCACGGTGGCCGGCAACGGGGCCGCGGGCACGGCCGCGCCCGGCGGTGACTTCTTCGGCGGTGCCAGCAGCGGCAACCGGGCCAGCGGTGGCGGAAACGTCCCCGCCACGACCGGTGACTTCTTCGGCGGCAGCCGGGCGGGGGCGCGCAGCCTCAACCAGGGCGCAGACGGCGACCGCCCGGCGCTGCCCGCACGCTCCGGTCAGGACGCGCAGGACGAGCAGCCCACCGTCGCCCCGCCGACCGGCGCCCCCGCGGGCGCGGGCCGCAGCGGTGAGCAGGACGCCCGTCCGCAACTGCCGCAGCGCGGCCCGGCTGCGGCGCTGCCCGCCGCGTCCGACGACAAGACCGCCAGGCCCGCGAAGGCCGGCGCGTCCGCCGACGCGCCAGCGCTGGACGGCGGGTCGCAGCTCCCCGGTGCCAACTGGGGCGCCCGGCGGGCAGCCGCCGACGACGACTGGCCCGTCGCCTCCGACGCACCGCGCGGCCACGAGGAGATCGACACCACGCCGCCGTTCCCGCGCGGCGCCGCCGGCGGCCCCGGCGACACCGGCGAGTTCGCCCTCCCCGAGCACCAGCACGGCGCCGGCCAGAGCGACACGGGCGGCTACCCGCAGCCCGACGCGGACGGGGCGCCCAACTACGCACAGCAACAGGGCGATCCCGGCGACACCGGCGAGTACGCGGTGCCGGCGCAGCGCCCCGAGCCGGTCGCCGACCACGGCCCCGGCCACACCGGCCAGTTCGCCCTGCCCACCGGGCTCGGCGGCCCGGGCGACACGGGCGAGTACCCGCAGCCCGGCACCCAGGACACCGGCGCGTACCCGACCGCCCAGGACACCGGCGCGTACCCGACGTACGCCAGCGGTCCGGCGGACACCGGTAGCTACCCGCAGCCCACCGACGTCGGCGGCTATCCGCAGGACGGCACGGGGCAGTACGCGCTGCCGGGCGGCCTGGGCGACACCGGCGAGTACCCGCAGCCGGCGCCCGGGCGCGGCACCGGCGAGTACGCGCTGCCCGGTGGCCCCGGTGACACGGGCGAGTACCCGCGCCCCGCGGACACCGGCAGTTACCCGCAGCCCGGCATCGACGGCACCGGCAGCTACGCCACCTCCGGGCTCGGCGCCGCCACCGGCGAGTACACGCTGCCCGGTGGCCCCGGCGACACGGGCGAGTACCCGCAGCCGGTGCTCGGGCAGGGCGGTCCCGGCGACACCGGTGAGTACCCGCAGCCCGCGCTCGGACAGGGCGGCGGGGACACCACGCAGTTCCAGCGGCCGGACTTCGACGGTCCGCCGCCGGGACGGGGCGCGGCGTACCCGCAGGGCGGCCCCGGTGTGGGGCTCGGCGACGCGCCGTACGCGGAGCCCGCTACGGGGCCCGAGGAGGACCACCTCACCGGCGAACTGCCGTTGCCGCAGGGGTTCGACAACGGTGGCACCCCGATCTTCGACACGATCGAGTCGCGCTGGTTCCACCGCGCGCCCGGAGCCGCGCCGGCGCCGGCCCCGCAGGCACCGGCCGAGCCCGCCGCGCGCGGGTACGAGCCGGTCGGCGAGGAGTCGGCCACGGGTTCGGCGACGCCGCCGCTGCTGCCGCGGCGCGAGCCCGGCCAGCAGAGCATGATCCGTACCCGGGCCGCCGGCCCGTCGGGGCGCGCGGAACAGCCCGCGCAGCCCGAGCCGGCGCCTGCCGCGGAGCCGCTGCGTGCCGCGGAGGCGGCGCCGTGGCGCTCCACGCCCAACGACGAGCGGTGGCGGCGGGCCGAGCAGGTCCGTGAGCCGGCCGCGGGCGGGGTGACCTCGTCCGGTCTGCCCCGTCGCGTACCGCGGGCCAACCTCGTGGACGGCACCGCCGAGGAGCAGCCCACCCCGCGGCGGACCGGTCCGCAGGTCTCGCGCGCGCCCGATGACGTGCGCGGGCGTCTGACCAACCTTCGACGCGGTATTCAGCAGGGCCGTCAGGCCGGAACGGACGGTCGGTCGTGAGAACCGCGGTCGTGACCCCTTTCACCAGCAGGAGCGTTAGTTGAGCCCGATGAGCCAGGCGGCGCAGAATCTGAACTGGTTGATCACCAACTTCGTGGACAACACCCCGGGGGTGTCCCACACGGTGGTGGTCTCCGCGGACGGACTCCTTCTGTCCATGTCCGAAGGGTTTCCCCGGGACCGGGCCGATCAATTGGCCGCGGTCGCCTCGGGACTGACGTCCCTCACCGCGGGTGCGTCCCGCATCTTCGAGGGCGGTTCCGTCAATCAGACGGTGGTGGAGATGGAGCGTGGTTTCCTCTTCATCATGTCGATTTCCGACGGTTCCTCGCTCGCGGTGCTCGCACATCCCGAGTGCGACATTGGTCTCGTCGGCTACGAAATGGCGCTCCTCGTTGATCGTGCGGGTAATGTCCTGACTCCCGACCTGCGCGCCGAATTGCAGGGCAGTCTGCTCAGTTAACCAACCGTCCACCGTCCGTCCTCGCTTCACCGCCAGGCTCCCCCACCGGCAACGACCGACGGCACCACTACTCGCTTGCTGTCCCGACCGGAGGAACCATGAATCCGCCCGCTGCCTCGACCGGCCCGTACGGCGCTTCCCACCACGCGTCGTACGGGGCCGAAGGCGATCAGCCGCTGGTGCGTCCCTACGCGATGACCGGTGGTCGCACCCGGCCGCGTTACCAGCTCGCCATCGAGGCGCTGGTGAGCACCACCGCGGACCCCGCGCACCTCCAGGGGCTGCTCCCCGAGCACCAGCGGATCTGCCACCTGTGCCGCGAGGTCAAGTCGGTCGCCGAGGTCTCCGCGCTGCTGGCGATACCCCTGGGTGTGGCCCGCATTCTCGTGGCCGACCTGGCCGAGGCCGGCATGGTGGCGATCCACCAGCCCGGCGGCGGCGCAGAGGCCGGTACGCCGGACGTGACGCTGCTCGAAAGGGTGCTCAGTGGACTTCGCAAGCTCTAGTGAGGCGGCCGTCCCCCGCACCACCACCTCCGCGAAGATCGTGGTGGCGGGCGGCTTCGGGGTGGGCAAGACCACGTTCGTCGGCGCGGTTTCGGAGATCAACCCGCTGCGTACGGAGGCCGTGATGACCTCCGCTTCGGCGGGGATCGACGACCTGAGCCATGTCCAGGACAAAACCACCACCACGGTGGCCATGGACTTCGGCCGCATCACGCTCGACGACGACCTGATCCTGTATCTGTTCGGCACGCCCGGGCAGGACCGGTTCTGGTTCATGTGGGACGACCTGGTACGCGGCGCGATCGGCGCGATCGTGCTGGTGGACACCCGACGGCTGGCGGACTGTTTCCCCGCCGTCGACTACTTCGAGAACTCGGGCCTGCCGTTCGTCATCGCCCTCAACGGGTTCAACGGCCACCAGCCCTACACGCCCGAAGAGGTGCGCGAGGCGCTCCAGATCGGCCCCGACACCCCGATCATCGTGACCGATGCCCGGCATCGTGGGGAAACCAAGAGCGCCCTCATCACCCTGGTCGAACACGCGTTGATGGCCCGCCTCAAGTAGCGTGTGTTACCGGTTAGTTGCCTGTGAAACCGTTGTGTGATTTGCCACGGCTAGCCCGCAAATTCATAACGTTTCGGCAGGCAATTGCCATGTAGCCGCCACGTACAGCGTTCACGCCACTGCGCTACGTATCCGGATTCTCGTTTCTTTGCCACCCTCTCGACCTTTACGCCCGTTTTATCTCTGTGGCTGACAGTCCCCGGTCCGCGGCCGGCACTGTTTGGAATGCGCATGCCTCACGTGCTGGAATTCGCTGAACTGAGCGGTAGGGGCTCAGCCGAGAACGGCACACCATCCGGTGCCGACGCCGAGAGGTTTTTGGTCAGTGAGGCGAAGCGCAGCGGCGCCAGCAGCGGGGGAGCCCCAGTCGTCGACCCAACAGGGTCAGGCGCGGGGCAACTTCACGCCGCCGGCGCGCACTCCGGCGCCCACCGGACCTGCGGCCTCCTCCCCACCGCCGAGCGGGGGCGTCTGGTCGCCGCGCAACTGGCGGGTGCCGGTCCGGCTCAATGCGATCTTGCTCATTCCGGTGCTGGTGGCGTTGGTCTTCGGCGGACTGCGGGTCTCCTCGTCGGTCGAGACCTGGCAGCAGGCGCAGGACGCCGAGCGCACCGCCCGGCTGGTCCGGGCCGCCGCCGAGTACGGGCACGCGCTGGTCAACGAGCGTGACGTGGCCGTGGTGCCGCTGCTGTCCGGCCGCGAGTCGGACCAGGTGCAGCGGGCCCGTCGGGCGACCGACGAGGCGGCCAAGCAGTTCGACCGGTACGCGCACGACATGCCGGACGACGCGGGGCTCGAACGCCGCCTCAAGGAGTTCCGCACCGTCGAACCCAGGCTGAACTCGCTGCGGCAGAACGCCTACACCCAACGGCTGCCCGGCGTGCAGACCGAAGAGGGGTACGTCACCGTCCAGCACCCCCTGATGGACTTCGCCAACGAGCTCGGCCTCGGCACCAGCAACATCACCTCCTACGGGCGCACCGTCTATGTGATGTCGCTGGCCAAGGCCGCTGAATCGTTGCAGCGTTCGATCGGCGCCCACCTCCTCACCAAGCCGGGCCCCACCGACGCCGACCGCGCCGCCCAACTCACCGCCTTCTCCTCATACGCATATCTGACGCGGCTGGCGCTGATGGAGTTCGAGTCCGGCGGCCTGGACGAGGACAGCGCGCATCTGAAGACGGCGCTCAAGGAGTCGGCCGAGAAGTACCGGCAGCAGGTGGCGAAGGACCGGGCGGCGCACGGGGACGGGTTCGTGACCCCGCCGTCGAAGGAGACGATGGCGAAGGCCATCGGCTCCGGCGCCAAGCCGTCCGACCTGCGCGCGCAGGGCATCACGGCCGATGCGTGGTACGCGGCGTCGACGGCCGAGTTCGACGCGTACCGCACGGTCGAGGTGAGCCTGCTCGACAAGGCCGTGGACGAGGCCGCCGGCATCTCGTCGGACGCCCGCCGGGACACCTTCGTGAACTCCGCCGTCGTACTGGTGGCGCTGCTGGCCGCGTTCGTGGTGGCCGGTCTGATGGCCCGGGCGATGAGCCAGAACATGCGCCGGCTGCGCAACGCCGCGCTTGAGGTGGCCGAACAGCGGCTGCCCGAGATGGTGGAAGAGCTCTCGCGCACCGAGCCGGGCCACGCCGACCCGCAGGTTCCGCCCATCCCGATCGCCAGCAGGGACGAGATCGGCGAGATCGCCCGCGCCTTCGACCAGGTGCACCGGGAGGCCGTACGCCTCGCGGCCGAACAGGCGCTGCTGCGCGGCAACGTCAACGCGATCTTCACCAACCTCTCCCGCCGCAACCAGGGCCTCATCGAGCGGCAGCTCACCCTGATCAGCGCGTTGGAGAACCGGGAGGCCGACCCGGACCAGTTGGAGCACCTGTTCCGGATGGACCACCTGGCCACCCGGATGCGGCGCAACGGCGAGAACCTCCTGGTGCTGGCCGGCGAGGAGCCGGGCCGCCGGTGGAACCAGCCGGTGCCGCTGGTGGACGTGCTCCGTGCGGCCTCCTCCGAGGTGGAGAGCTACGAGCGGATCGAGCTTGCCGGGGTGCCGGACAGCGAGATCCACGGCAATGCGGTGACCGACCTGGTGCACCTGCTGGCCGAGTTGCTGGAGAACGCCACCACCTTCTCCTCGCCGCAGAGCAGGGTGCGGATCACCGGCACCCGGCTGCCCGACGGCCGGGTGGTGGTCGAGATCCACGACCAGGGCATCGGGCTGACCGCCGAGGACTTCGCGGACATCAACCACAAGCTTGCGTACCCGCCGACCGTGGACGCGGCGGTCTCCCAGCGGATGGGGCTGTTCGTGGTCGGCCGGCTGGCCAACCGGCACGGCATCCGGGTGCAGCTCCGCCCGGCCGGCGAACAGAGCGGCACCACCTCGCTGGTCATGCTGCCCGAGCCGATCACCCACGGCGGTGGCGGCGACGAGGAGCAGCCGGCGGGCGACTTCACCGTCTCGCCGATCGTCCCCGACCAGCCGACCGGCGAGCACCCGCAGCCCGCGGCGGCGGCGCCAGGATCAGGCCACGGCGATCCGGGCTACGGTGCGGGGCCCGGCGCCCCGTACGCAACAGCGCACGACGGCGGCTACGGGGCGGCGACAACCGCTCCGTACCAGGCGAATCAGGCGGATCAGCTTCCTTCCCCCGTGCCGTACGAGCCGGCCACGGACGGCGGCTACGGCGCCGGTGTCGACACGGGGCAAGGTGCGTACGCCGCACCGGGCGCCGGCCAGGACACGGGAGCCGGCGGATACCCGGTCGGCTACGCCAACGGACCCACGACTGGCTACCCGGCGGAGTTCGCGCCGGGTGACCAGGCGGCGGCCGACGGGGCCGGGTACGGGGCCGGGCAGCAGGTGCCGGGGCCGATCGCGCCCTCCGAGCTCACCGGCCAGGTGCCGCTGCCCGCGGCGCCGGAGGGGGCGGCTGGGGCAGCCGGGGCGGGGCTGACGGGGCCGGCCGGTTACCCGTCCGACAGCCTTCGCGACGGTGCGTATCCGGAAGGTGGGTACGCGGATCAGTCGACCACCGGACAGTTCGCCTACGACGGGCACGGCGCCCCTGGCCACCAGGGCGGGTGGTCCGGGTCGGGTGAGTACCCGGTGCCCGGCGACGGCGGGTACCCGGGCCAAACGGAACCCCCACTGAGCGCTGCCGAAGACGGCTTCGAGCGCGTAGAGTTCCACCGTCCGGGCCAGGCGCCCGACGGCGTCCAACCGGTGACCGACGCGGGGCTCCCGCGGCGGGACCAGCAGTGGCAGGGACCGGACGCGACCACGGAGCCGTCCGCCACGGCGGACGCCCGTACCGAGACAGCAGATCCAGCACCCGAGGAGCAGGCGGAGCCGGAGCAGCAGACGCAGCCCGCGGACTCCGGCTGGCGATCGACGAACGACGAGCGGTGGCAGCGCGCCGAGCAGTTGCGCGAGCCGAAGGCGGGCGGCGTGACGCTGTCCGGGCTGCCGCGGCGGGTTCCCCAGGCCAACCTGGTGGAGGGCACCGCCGAGGAGGGCCCGCAGGGCGGACCGCAGGTCTCCCGTTCCCCGGAGGACATCCGCGGCAGGTTGAGTAGCCTGCGGCGCGGTGTCCAACAGGGCCGCACCGTCGGGACCGGCACCGGCCAGGGCAACACCGCCGGCGGCAGCGCAGGCGCCGCTGACGGCGTCGCCGGCGACGGCACCCACCACGACAGTCACCACCAGCATGACCAACAGGGCTTCGGCCCCGGCAGCACCTACGATCAGGAGCGTTAGTGTGAGCCCGATGAGCCAGGCGGCGCAGAACCTGAACTGGTTGATCACCAACTTCGTGGACAACACCCCCGGGGTGTCCCACACGGTGGTGGTCTCCGCCGACGGACTCCTTCTGGCGATGTCCGAAGGGTTCCCCCGAGACCGGGCCGACCAACTGGCGGCCGTCGCCTCCGGTCTGACCTCGCTGACCTCCGGGGCGTCCCGCATCTTCGAGGGCGGCGCCGTCAACCAGACGGTGGTGGAGATGGAGCGCGGCTTCCTCTTCATCATGTCGATCTCCGACGGGTCCTCGCTCGCCGTGCTCGCGCATCCCGAGTGCGACATCGGCCTCGTCGGCTACGAAATGGCCCTCCTCGTCGATCGTGCCGGTGGCGTGCTCACCCCGGATCTCCGTGCGGAACTGCAAGGGAGCCTTCTCAACTAGCAAACAAACAGTGCGTTTCGCGCCCCCCCCCCCGGGGGGGGGGGGGGGCGCCCCGCCGCCAGGGGGGGTGGGGGGGGGACCCTGGGCACGGCCCCCCGCGGGGATTACGGTGTGGTTTTCACATCAGACCCGGCC
>NZ_JBEHZD010000016.1:0-34392 GCF_040240285.1 Streptomyces sp. HSW2009
GCCGCGCCACGCTACCGGGGTGGGCCGAGTGGCCGGGCGGCTCACCCGGCCGACCAGCTCACCCCAGGCGCCCCGGGCCCGCACCCTTGCGGGCCGTCCCCTCACCTACTTCACCCATCAACTTTCGGTGCTGCGCGTCGCGACGGACGGTGGATGTGGTGGGTGGGCGGGTGCGCTTAACGTTGTCGAGTGAATCGTGTGAAAAGCGTGGCGTATGGGACCTGGGTTCCCCAAGGGGACGCGGTGGGGTGGGGTGGGTGGGCCCGACGGCTGACGGAGCCCGCCCGGAAGCTGGCGGCGCGCGAGATGTGGCCGCCGCGCCGCATCGCGGGCGAGGTGCTGCTGAGCGCGGCCCTGGCGCTGGCTGCCGTGCTCGCCGAGGCCCTCTCCAGCAGCGGGACCCTCCGGATCGTCGGCGTGGCCCTGCTGGCCGCGCTGGCCGGGCCGCTGCGCCGGGTGCTGCCCGCGACGGTGCTGCTGTTCAGCGTCTCGGTCTCGACCGCGTTCCCCGGGCTCGGGCTGCTGGTACCCGTCGCCGCCTGGTCCGCGGGGCGGCGGATCGCCGGCATCGGCCGGGCGGCGGCCGTCTTCGCCGTCGCGTACCTGCTCGGCCTGGTTCTGTCGATCGTGGTCGAGCTCCCGCACTCGCCGACCGTCTGGGTCTTCCCGGCCCTGGCCCTGCTGGTGTTCGTGGTGGTGCCCGGGCTGGCCGGCCGCTACTCGGCGCAGCGCCGCACGCTCGTCGACACGCTCCGCGAGTACAACGCCCAGATGCTGCGCGAGCGCACCATGGTCGCCGAACAGGCCCGGATGCGGGAGCGGCAGCGCATCGCCCAGGACATGCACGACAGCCTGGGCCACCAGCTCGTCCTGATGTCGGTGCACAGCGGCGCACTGGAGGTGGACCGCGAGCTGACCGACCACCAGCGGGCGGCGGTACGCATCCTGCGCGAGGCATCGGTGGCCGCCATGCACGAGTTGCGCGAGGTGGTGGGCCTGCTGCGGGACGGCACCTGGTCCGCGGAGCCGGCTGCCGAGGGCGAGACGGCGACCCGCGGGGTGGCCGGCATCGACGGCCTGGTGGCGGCCTCCCGCGCGGCCGGTACCGAGGTGGAGCTGCGGCGCACCGGCTCGCCCTGTCCGCTGGCGTCGGCCGTGGACCACGCGGCGTACCGGGTGGCCCAGGAGGGCCTGACCAACGCCCACAAGCACGCTCCCGGCGCGGTGATCACGGTGGAGCTGCGCTACGAGCCCGACTCGCTCGTCGTGGAGGTCGCCAACGGTCCGGCGCCCGCCCCGACGGGCACCCCGCACAGCGTGGTGAGTGGTGGTCAGGGGCTCACCGGGCTGAGTGAGCGGACCCGGCTCATCGGCGGCATGCTGCACGCGAGCCCGACCGCCGCCGGCGGCTTCCGGCTGGCGGGCATGTTGCCGTACGCACCGGCCGACGGCACGGCCGCCCAGGCGCCCGCGGCATCCGCCCCGCCCGCAGCGCCCGTCCCGCCAGCGACGTTCGTCGACACGACCAGCGACCTCCGGCGGCAGTCCCCCGTGCCCCTCATCGGTCAGGGTGGCCCGGTCATGGACGGGTACGGCCTGCCGAAGGAGCTGGTGAAGGCGATGAGCAAGAGCAGACGGAGCAGTGGTGTGGCGATCGGCTGCGGCATCGCAGCGCTGGTCATCTTCTTGATGTTGGCGGGGCTCGGCATCGCCGCGTGGTTGATGATGGACGACATAGACAAGGCCATGATCGACCGTGCGGACTACGACGCGGTGCGGGTGGGGCAGTCCGAAGCCGAGGTCCGCGACCAGTTGCCGGACGGCAAGACCTTCCTCACCGACGACCTGGAGAAGGGCGCGCCGCCCGAGCCTGCCGGCGCCACCTGCCTGACCCTGTTGTCGAGCGAGCCGAGCACCTGGAGCAAGGACCCGGTGTTCCGCTTCTGCTTCAAGGACGGCGTTCTGGTCGAGAAGCGGTCCTTCATGGTCGAGACGTGAGGCGCGTACCGGTAAGGCCCGGTACGCGCCACTGCCCGCGGGTGGGTGTGACGTGCGGGTGTGCCCGGGGGCGTGCCGTGTGGGTGGGTGCCGACCCGGTGCGGTGATCAGTTCGGTGCGATGATCGGCAATGATGTGGGGCCGTAGGGTTGTTCCACTCCGAGGCAGTGCAGGAGAGTCGTGATCAAGGTCCTCGTCACCGACGACGAGCCCCTCATCCGGGCCGGCATCAGGATGATCCTCACCTCGGCCGATGACATCGAGGTGGTCGGGGAGGCGGGGAACGGCCGGGAGGCCGTCGAACTGGCCAGGGCCGGACGCGTGGACGTCGTCCTGCTCGACATCCAGATGCCGGTCATGGACGGCCTGACGGCGCTGGCCGAACTGCGCAAGGCCGTGCCGCAGACCAACGTCCTGATCCTCACCACCTTCGGTGAGCAGCAGAACGTGTTGCGGGCCCTGACCGAGGGCAGCGCCGGGTTCCTCCTCAAGGACTCGGCGCCCGGGGAGTTGATCGGCGCGGTGCGCGCCGCGGCGGCCGGGGACGCCTACCTGTCGCCGGGCGCCCCCCGGCACGTGGTGGACTCGCTGGCCACCGGCCGCCACACCAGCCGCGTCGACGAGGCCCGACGCCGGCTGGCCGCCCTCCCCCCCCGCGAGCAGGAGGTGCTGGCCCTGCTCGGCGAGGGGCTGTCCAACGCGGACGCGGGAGCGCGCCTGCACATGAGCGAGGCCACGGTGAAGACGTACGTGAGCCGCATCCTGGCCAAGCTGGGTTGCGAGAACCGCGTCCAGGCAGCGCTGTTGGCCCGCGACGCGGGCCTTGGCGTGTGACCCCGCGCGGCGTCGCGCCCCACCGCCCAACCAACCGGCTGGCTGGCTGATTGGTTGGTTGGCGCGCCGCCTTCGGTAGCACGGTGGGGTCCCACCCAGCCGTCCCACCCAGTGGTCCAACCCTGAGCAGCTCCGTGCGGTCCCCCCTTGGCGGCATCACGCGGTCCCACCCTGAAGTCCCACCCTGGGCAGGCACCCAGCGCGGTCCCACGCTGGGCAGCGCCCCGTAAGGTCCCACCCTGAGCAGCACCCTGAGGTCCCGCCCTGGGCCAAGCCCGCAAGGTCCCACCCCGGGCAACGAGGCACCCCGCTACGGAATGCGGGCGAGCCCCGCGTACCCCGGCACGTGCTCGTGCTGTTCGGTGGTGGCGTCCGGGCGCCACTTCGGCCAACTGACCAGGCCGGGTTCGAGCAGGTCGAGGCCGTCGAAGAAGCCGGCGATCCGCTGCCGGTCGCGGAGTACGAAGGGGATCGCGCCGCTGGCGTTGTAGGCGTCCTGGGCTGCCACCGCCACCGGATCGCCGGGGGCGGCGTGGCTGAGGGCCAGATAGCTGCCGGGCGCGAGCCCGGCGACCAGGGCGCGGACGACCGCCCTGGCCTCGGCGTCGTCGGCGACGTGGCCGAGCACGTCGGAGAGGACGAGCGCGACCGGCCGGCCCAGGTCCAGGGTGTGGGCGGCGGCCTCAAGCACGGTTCCGGTGTCCCGCAGATCGGCCTCGACGTAGCTGGTCGCACCCTCGGGTGCGCTGCTGAGCAGGGCGTTCACATGCATCAGGACCATCGGGTCGTGGTCCACGTACACGATCCGCGCCTCGGGGGCGACGGCCTGCGCCGCCTCGTGGGTGTTGTACGCGGTGGGCAGCCCGGCCCCGACGTCCAGGAACTGCCGCACCCCCAACGGGCCGGCCAGATGGCGCACACTGCGGATCAGGAACCCGCGGCCGGACCTGGCATAGGCCCGGACGTGGGGGATGGCAGCCGCGAAGGCGGCGGCCGCCCGGCGGTCGACGGCGTAGTGGTTCTTCCCGCCCAACAGGCAGTCCCAGACGCGGGCCGAGTGCGGCACCGTGGCGTCCACTCCGGTCGGCGCGGCGGTCGCACCGCCGGGGGTCGGATCGTCGCCGGCCGCGGTGTGGTGATTGCCGGCCGCGGTGTGGTCGTCGCCGGCCGGGGTGGGATCGTCGGCACCCGGGGTGTGGTCGTCGCCGGTCGGGCCCGCGGCGGGCGGCACCAGCCGGCTGGGGCCGGTCGTCCGGGGCGACCCGTCCCGTCCCGCCGTACGGTCTGTCTCGGCCGGCAGGCGGGGCGCGGCCGGCGGATGGGGCGGCGCGGCCTGTCCGCGCGGGTCCACGGTCGTCATGGGGTGGCTGCCTCTCCTGGGTGGGTGGGGAGCGGAGTGGTGGGGTGGGGTGCCGCCGCGCAGGCCGCGTCCAGGGCCTCACGCAGGGCTTCGACGACGTCCGGTACGTCGGTGATCTCCTCGGTGCCGCCGGGTGACCGCCACACCGCGTGGTCGTCGATCTCGGGTGCCGGAATGCGCAGCAGCCGCAGCGGCGGGGTCTCACTCAGCGGGTGGGGCGGCGCGCCCAGCGGCATGACCTGGAGGGTGCAGCCCTCGCGCGCGGCGGCCTCGGCGAGCGCCCGTCGCTGCTCGGCCATCACCTGCGCACCGCCGACGGTGGTGTGCAGGGCGGCTTCGCCGAGCAGCACCCACAGCCTGGCACCGCGTTCGTGCAAACGTTGCTGACGTTCCCTCAGCAGGGTGACGACCTCGTCCGTCGATGCCGGCCGCGAGCCGTCCGGGGTGCCGGCGCGGGCCCGCAGGGCATGCAGGGCCGCCGCGTACCGCGGGGTGCGCAGCAGGTCGGGGACGAGGGTGGGATGCCAGAGGCGGATCAGTGCGGCGGCCGACTCCATGCCGATCCAGCGCTGTTGGCCGGGTGTGAGGGCCGCCCGGTGCCGGTGCCACCAGCCGCGGCGGCTGGCGGCGACGGCCGCGGCCAGCGTCCGGTCGACCTCGCGCGGGGGCACCCCGTACCGCCGCAACAGCATCTCGATCTGGCCGACGTCCAGCGCGGTCTCGGCGGATTCGATGCGGCGCACGGTCATGGTGTGTTTGCCCAGTACGGTGGCGGCTTCGGCCAGCGAGACGCCGGCGACCTCCCGCAGCAGGCGCAACCGGGCGGCGAGTACGCGGTGTTCCACCGTCGGACCCGACCGCGGCCTGCTCACGGCGCCCCTCTTCGCATGCCCAACTCGCCCCCGTCGCACGGCGACCGAACGGCTGCCGAGCAACGCGAATCGTACTGTGTGAATTGCACACGGTGTGATTCACACGCATTGTGGTGCCCATGACTGACGAGACGTTCACCCCGCAGTCACCCCACGAGCGGCGGCGGCGCCGTTCCGACGGCTGTGCGCGCTGGGTGCCCGCCGTCCCCGAGGGGGCGGCCAGCGCCCGGGGCCACGCCCGGAACGCCCTGCGCCACTGGGGCATGGACGAGTACCAGAGGGAGCGCGCGGCCCTGCTGATCGGCGAGTTGGTCGAGAACGCGATCCACCACGGCGCCCGGCACCGGGGCAGACCCCTGCGCATGGTGTGGTGCCACATCCAGCGCACCCGCGACACGGTGCGGCTGAGCGTGTGGGGGCTGCCGGGTACGAGCGTGCCCCGGCCCCGGTGCGCGCCGGAGGGCACCGGGGGTTCGCTGGGAACGCTGCGCGAGACGGGGTGCGGCCTGCTGCTCGTGGCGGCCATGTCCCGGGCCTGCGGCACCCATATCGACCGCGCCAACCGCCAGGTGTGGGCCGAGTTGTAACCTGCCCAGCGCGAGAGGACCGCCCATGCTGCCCGACCCCGGACTGGACATGCCCGCCACCGAGATCGAACGCGCCGTACGCGATCTGCACGATGCCCTGGCCCGGCTGGAGGCCCTGGGTCAAGCGCCCTACCCGGTGGGCGACCCCACCGGCTGCGGCCCCTCCCCCGCCATCGCCGGCTGGGGGCAGCTAGGCATCCTGCTGCCTGCCGAGGCACTCATCTGGTCGCCGCCGAGCAGCGCGGCCCACGATCCGGGGCGGTGGCTGCGCTGGCCGCACGTCTGGTCCCCGCCGCAACAGCCGTGACCGCGCCACCCGCACCACGCGCGCGCCGTTCCCCGGGCCCACCGGGCGCGGCATACACGGCGCACAGACCTGCGCCCGGCCCAACCCACCGGCCGCGCGGCACGGTTGGCCCACCCCATCACCCTCGCCCCCGCCGCTGGTCAGGACCGGTTCAGCCACCCCGTCGCACCCTGCGCGGACCGCGGTGTGGATCATGGTGGGGCCGCGCCGCGGCGTCAGCTCGTACGCCCCTGGAGTCCCGCATGCACCACAGCACCGCCGCAGCCGATCGACACGCCGATCGACTTGCCGCCCGGCTGGCGGCCCGGCGGACCGCGGCCGGTGCGCTGGCCGCACTCAGCGACCAACGGCTGCGGGCGCTGCTCGCCGCGGCCCCGGTGCCCGACTCGGGCATCGGGGGCAGGACGGCGGTGGTGGAGGTCGCCGGAACTCCGGTGTTCGTCAAGCGGATTCCGCTCACGGAGCGGGAACTACGGCCCGAGCACGCGCACTCCACGGCCAACCTGTTCCGGCTGCCGCCGTGGTACCAGTACGGGATCGGCTCGGCCGGCTTCGGCGCCTGGCGCGAGTTGGCGGTGCACACCCTGACCACCCAGTGGGTGCTGGGCGGCGCCCATCCGGGCTTCCCGTTGACCTACCACTGGCGGGTGCTGCCCGACTCCCCGCCCGACGGCTTCGTCGACGAGTTCGGCGGCGTCGACGGGGCCGTGGCGCACTGGGACGGCTCCCCCGCGGTCCGCGACCGGCTGGAGGCCATCGGCGCCTCACGCACCAGCCTGGTGCTGTTCCTGGAACACCTGCCGCACACCCTCGCCGACTGGCTAGCCGCCCGCCGGGACGCCGCGGCGCCGGGCGGCTCGCCCCACCCGTGGGTGGCGGACGCGCTGGTGCGCGGCGCCTCGTTCCTGCGCTCCCGGGGGCTGGTCCACTTCGACGCCCACTTCCGCAACGTGCTCACCGACGGCGAGTTGCTGTACTTCGCCGACTTCGGCCTGGCCCTCAGCTCCTCCTTCGAACTCGCCGCGGACGAGACCGCCTTCCTCACCGACCACCTCGGGTACGACCACTACGACACACTCAGCCACCTGCTGCGCTACCACGTACTGGCCGAACCGCCGCTCGGATGGGACTACCCGGCGTTCCTCCGGGCCTGGCCCACGGAGCGGCTGCGGGCCGGGCTCGCACCGGCGGACGCCGCCCTGGTCGACCGGTTCGCACCGGCCGCGCTGCTGATGTACGACTTCCAGCGCGACCTGCTCACCGTCAGCAAGCGGACGCCGTTCCCGGCCGCACGCCTGCGCGAACGGGCGCCGCTGCCGTGACGCCCCCAGCCGACACCGCCCCGTACGGCGGCCATTGCCGCACACCCGTACCCAAGTGGCCGACCCCTGCGGCACGCTGCACTCGTCTCCGCGTACGCCGCAGGCACCGCACGCAGCACGACCACGAGGCCGACGAGAAGGGGAAGGGCCCGGGTGCGGGCTCCACCGGCACCCCCACGACCAGCACGACACCGGAAGGCAGACGGACATGACGGGCAACAACACCGAGCGCATCGACCTCAGCAGGGCGCATTCGGCGCGGGTGTACGACTTCATCCTCGGCGGCAAGGACAACTACGAGGCCGACCGGGCGGCGGCTGCCGCGGCGCTCGAAGCCTGGCCCGGGCTGCGGACCAGCATGCACATCAACCGTGCGGTCATGCACCGGATGGCCCACTGGCTGGCGACCGAGGCCGGCATCGACCAGTTCCTCGACATCGGTACGGGCATTCCCACCGCGCCCAACCTGCACCAGGTGGTGCAGGGTGTGACACCGTCGGCGCGGGTCGTGTACGTGGACAACGACCCGATCGTGCTGGCCCACGCCCGCGCCCTGCTGACCGGCACCCCGGCGGGCCGCACCGCGTACATCGAGGCCGACATGCGCGAACCCGACAAGATACTGGCCGCGCCCGACCTGCACGAGACGCTGGACCTGCGCCGCCCGGTGGCGCTCACCGTCATCGCGGTGCTCCAGTTCGTGGCGGACGCCAGCGGCCTCATCCAGCAGTTGATGGAGCCGCTGGCCCCCGGCAGCCAGCTCGCCATCACGCTGGCCACCGCGGACCTGGCCCCCGAGTCCATCGAACTCGCGGCCACCTACACCCGTCGCGGCATCCCGATGTACCTGCGCTCGCACGCCGAAGTGACGGAGCTGTTCAACGGGTTGGACCTGCTGGACCCCGGCGTCGTCCCCATGCACCACTGGCGCCCCAACCCGGGCGAGCCGGTCGCCGACGCCAACACCGTCAACATGTACGCGGGAGTGGCGAGCAAGCCGTAACACCGGCCACTCCGCCCCACCCAACAGCTACCCGAAGCACCCTGCGCATCCGCCGCGCGCCGTCAGACCTTCGCACCGCGCGCCGTCCGGTGAGCACGGCGCGCCAGTCCGCGGAGGCAGGGCCGGGGGCAGCGACGGACGGGCCATGGAGGCAATCGGCTGCCGTCGGATGCCCGACCGGACGCGGGGCGGCGCGGAGGCGTCGGTTCGCGAGTGGGCGTCCCAACCGCCTTGCTACGTAAGGGAGTTGGAGTGGTCGACCGCTTCCGGTCGGGCGTGTGTGGCGCTGTCCGCGCGCACAGGCGTCGGGGCAATCCGGCGGCCGGGGCGGGCCACGCACGCATCCGGGGCGACCGGCACGTGCGTGCCGCTTCTGGGCATCATGACGCCATGATGCCCAAGTGCACGCTCTTCGACTTCTCCGGCACCCTCTTCCGCATCGAACCCGCCGACCAGTGGCTGCGGGCCGCGGCGGACGCGGTCGGCCAGTCGCTCGCGCCGGCGGAGTTCGCCCGCTGTCTCACGGAGTTACAGGAGGTGGGGGCCCAGCCGGGTGGCACGCTCCCGCGGGAGGTCCCCGCCCACCTGGCCGACGGGTGGCGGACCCGCGACCTCAGCGGCGCCCGGCACCGTGCCGCGTACCTCGCCCAGTCCCGACAGGTGAGCCTGCCCCACGAGGACCTGCACGAGGCGCTGTACGCACGACACAGGGAGCCGGCCGCCTGGGCACCGTATCCGGACGCCGCCGAGGTGTTGACCGCGCTGCGCGAACACGGCGTACGGATCGGGGTGGTGAGCAACATCGGATGGGATCTGCGGCCGGTCTTCCGCGCCCACGGGCTCGACACCTATGTCGATGCGTACCTGCTCTCCTTCGAGCACGGCATCCAGAAGCCGGACCCGGCGCTGTTCCAATTGGCCTGTGCGACGCTCGGTTGCTGTGCGCCGGAGACGGTGATGGTCGGCGACAACCGGCGGGCCGATGGTGGGGCGGCGGCGCTCGGCTGTCGGGTGCACTTCGTCGACCCGCTGCCGGTGGCCGAGCGCCCCGACAGTCTGCGCCCGCTGCTCGACCTGCTCGGCTGAGCCACCCACCCGCGGCCGGGCCCGCCCGACACACCCTCTCCCCCCACCGGCAACCCGGCCGCACCCGACCTCCCACGCCGACACACCCGCCACACCCACCACCCGCATCCGGCGATCCCAACCCGACTGCATCCGGACTCCACGCCGACACACCCGCACCCGCACCCGCACCCGCATGTCCGCACCTCCAAAGGGCCAGGGCGGGTCCGGGGCAAGGGCCGGGACGCGGGCCGTCTACGGTGCCGCGTCGCGCCGGGACTCGTGGGCGAGGATGCTGGCCTGCCAGCGGGCGATGACCTCCTCCCGCCCGGTCCCGGCCTGGCCGGCCTCGCTGATCAGGGCCTCGGCCGCCATCGCGGCCAGCCTGACGACGACGTGACGCAGGTCGTGGGCGTCCATCGGTTCCAGGAGGGCACCCGCGCCGTCGCTGTCGTTGGCGAGCGCGCAGGCGATCATGGCCATCGTCGTGCGATCCCATTCGTATGCATTCACGGGCTCAGCCTTCCCCTGCACGGGCGGCCGAGAACGCTTACCCACAGGTAGACATGTGGCCCACGCGCTCTGAGAAGCCCGTGTGACGTGCGCGTACGTACGTGGTTCGGGAAGCGTCGTGGGCCCCGAAGACCCGTGCGCCCGGTGCGTACCATCAGCCTGGCCGCTGCCGCAGTCGCGCCCCGCGCACGGCCGGCCACCAGGTCAATGTCGCCCTGGGTGCACCAGCGGTCACACGCGTCACGGCCCGTACTAGCGGCGGGGGGGGGGGGGGGGGGGCCCCCCCCCCCCCCCCCCCCCCCCCCCCCCCCCCCGCGGCGCGCCGCCGGCCCGGGGGGGGCCCCCCCCCCCCACACCAACACGACCACCATAATATCTACTCCCACCCCCCCCCCCCGGCCCGGCGGGGGCGGGGGGGGAGGCGCTGCGCCCGTTCAGCGCGGCGGACGGCGGCACTGAGGACGGCGGCGCGGGCGCCGGCGGCCCGGTGGAGAACCCGTACACCCTGCACCAGGAGCTCCAGCAGACGATGAACGACCTGGTCGGCATCATCCGCCGGCACGAGGAGATGGCCGAGGCGCTGAACCGGCTGGCCGGGCTGCGGGAGCGGGCCGCGCGGGCCGGCGTCGAGGGGCACCGGCAGTTCAACCCGGGCTGGCACCTCGCCATCGACCTGCGGAACATGCTGCTGGTCAGCGAGTGCATCGCACGGGCGGCGCTGGAGCGCACCGAGAGCCGCGGCGGCCACACCCGCGACGACCATCCGGCGATGGACCGGGCCTGGCGCCCGGTGAACCTGGTCTGCCGGCTGGCGGCGGACGGGCGTGCGGTGGGTACGGCTGCGGCGGGTACGGCTGCGGCGGGAGACGGCGTGGCGGACGGGGCCGGGGTTGCGACTGACGGGGCCGCGGGGACCGGCGCAGCCGGGGCGGAAAGCGCGGCCGGCGGGACCGGGGCGGCGGCCGGGCAGATCCGGCTGGAGCGCCGGGCGACGCCGCCGATCAGGCCGGACCTCCTGCACCTCTTCGAGAAGGAGGAACTGGTGAAGTACCTGACGGACGAGGAGCTGAGCCGGTGAGCTACCAGGCGCACTTCAAGGTGTGGCGGGGCGACGCGGACGGCGGGGGCCTGCGGGACTTCACCGTCGAGGTCAACGAGGGCGAGGTGGTCCTCGACATCATCCACAGGCTCCAGGCGACCCAGGCCCCCGACCTCGCGGTCCGCTGGAACTGCAAGGCCGGCAAGTGCGGCTCGTGCAGCGCCGAGATCAACGGCCGGCCGCGGCTGCTGTGCATGACGCGGATGTCGGTCTTCGAGCCGACCGAGACCATCACGGTGACCCCGATGCGGACCTTCCCGATCATCCGCGACCTGGTCACCGACGTGTCCTTCAACTACACCAAGGCCCGCGAGATCCCCGCGTTCGTCCCGCCGGCCGACCTCGAACCCGGCGCGTACCGGATGGCGCAGCAGGACGTGGAGCGCTCGCAGGAGTTCCGCAAGTGCATCGAGTGCTTCCTGTGCCAGAACACCTGCCACGTGGTGCGTGACTTCGACGAGAACAAGGCGGCGTTCGCCGGGCCGCGCTTCCTGATGCGCATCGCCGAACTCGACATGCATCCGCTGGACGCGGCCGACGACACCGGCATCGACCGCAAGCGCACCGCCCAGGAGGAACACGGCCTCGGCTACTGCAACATCACCAAGTGCTGCACCGAGGTCTGCCCCGAGGGCATCCGCATCACCGACAACGCCCTGATCCCGCTGAAGGAGCGGGCCGTGGACCGCAAGTACGACCCGTTGGTGTGGCTGGGCAACAAGATCAGGCGCCGGGGCGAGTAGCCGCCCCGCCCACCGGCCGCCGGGCCCCCGGTCCGGCGGTCCGCCCCTGACCACCGGGCCGGCCGCCCCTGGCCGTCGGCCGCCCGGGGGGGGGGGGGCCCCCCCCCCCCCCCCCCGCCGGCCCGCCGCCGGGGCGGGGGCGGGGGCGCGCGCCCCCCCCCCCCCCCCCCCCCCCCCCGCCGCGTCAGAACACGCTGAGCGCCGCGTCAGAACAGGCTGAGCAGGGCCTCGCCCGCGTCCACCGCGACCGCGTCGCCGCTCGGCAGGGCCAGTTCGAACCAGACGGTCTTGCCGCGCGGCGTGCGGCGGCTGCCCCACGCGGCGCTGAGCAGGCCGACCAGTTGCAGGCCGCGCCCGCCCTCGTCGGTGTCGCGGGCGCGACGGCGGCGCGGCTGCACCAGGCCGCCGTCCCACACCTCGCACACCAGGCTGCGGTCGAGCAGCAGCCGCACCCGGATCTCGCCGCCCTGCTTGGCCGGCGGCACGCCCATCTCGCCGTACCGCAGCGCATTGGTCACCAACTCGCTGACCAGCAGCTCCGCCGTGTCCACCAGCGGCTCAAGGCCCCATTCGCGCAGTTGCTGGCAGGCCAGTTCGCGGGCCCGGCCCACCGAGCGCGGCTCGCGCGGCAGCCGCCAGTCGCCGACCGAACCGGCCGGCAGCCCCTGCACCCTGGCCATCAGCAGCGCCGTGTCGTCCTCGCCGTGGTGGGTGTCGAGCGCGTTGAGTACGTGGTCGCAGTAGCCCTCAAGCGGGCTGATGTCGTCGGCGGTGACGGGCGGGTCGGTCAGTGCGCTGCGCAGCGCCTCGCTGCCCACGTCGAGCGAGTGGTCGCGCGACTCGACGAGCCCGTCGGTGTAGAGCGCGAGCAGCGCCCCGTCCGGCAGTTCGAACTCCATCTCCTCGAACGGCTCGCCGCCCACCCCGAGCGGCATCCCGGGCGGCAGCTCCACCAGCCGCGGCTGTTCGCCCTGCGGGACCAGCACCGGCGGCAGGTGGCCGGCGTTGGCGATGGTGCAGCGCCGGGTGACCGGGTCGTAGACCGCGTAGACGCAGGTGGCCAGGTATATCTCGGACAGGTCGGAGTCGCCGGCGGCGCCCCGGGTGCCGGCGGCGCGGCCGCCCCCGGGGGGGGCCCCCCCGCCGCCGCGGGCGGCCCCCCCCCCGGGGCCCGGGGCCCCCCCCCGCCCCCCCCCCCCCCCCCCCGGCCCGGGGGGGGCCCCCCCCCCCCCCGGGGGCCCCCCCCGGGCCCCGCCGCCCCCCCCCGCGCCGGGCCCCGGGGCACCCACTCGGCCCGACCCCACCCACCTGGGCCGGGTGGGGCCCCCACCCCGCCGACGGACCACGGTCCTGGAGCTGCCCACCGGGCGCCCCGCCGAGCCGCCGATGAACCACCAAGACCCCGCCGGAACAGCCAGCTCACCGCCGCCCGGGCCGACGCCCCGCCGGCCGCCGGCCCGGCGCGCCCCCCTCGCCGCAAGCCACAACCAACGGTCCGCGCTGGCCCTGCCGCGCGGGTTGGGTTGAGCTGGGTTGAGTTGGAGTGGGGCGAGTTCAGGTGCTCTTGGGTGAGGCGATTTCGGGTGGCGTGGGTTGTGCCGGGCCAGGGTGACGGGCTGGGCGCTCGTCCCGCCCCCTCGCCGGGGCGCCTCCGCGTCCGACCCGTACGGACGCCACGGTGGTCGACGCTCAGACCTGCCGCGCCCGTACGGCGAGCAGGGCCGCCCCCACGGTCGGCACGAGCAGCAGGCCGAAGGCGGCGGCGTAGCCGGTCGTATCTGACGCGCCCAGCGCCAGTGCCGCGTTCAGCAGGGCGGCGGCGAGGCCGAGGACGCTGATCTGGCCCAGGTTCTGGTTGGTCTGCATGGCGCTGCTGGCGTAACCCTGGCGCCCCGCGGGGCTGTGGGCCAGCGAGAGCACCGTCAGCGAGGGTGCGTACAGGCCCATGCCGACGGCCGCGAGCGGCATGGCAGCGGCGGCGGTGTACGCGGGCACCTCGGGCAGCGTGCCGACGACGGCGACGCCCACCGCGCCCAGTTGGACGCAGGCACCGGCCACCACCAGCCGGTGGCGCGCGGTGCCGCGGAGCAGGTTGCCCTGCACCCAGGAGGCGGCGGCCCAGGCCACGGCTGCGCCGGTGAAGGCCAGCCCGATCACCAGGGGCGGGGCGTCCCTGTCGGTCACCAACAGCAGCGGAACCAGGGCCTCCAGCGTGAAGAAGACTCCGGACCCCAGGCCGCACAGCAGCACCGGGGCCGGCAGGCCGCGCGCCGCGCGCCAGGTGCCGGGCGGCAGCAGCCGCGGCGCGCACAGCACCAGTGCGACCAACCCGCCCGCGGTGAACAGCAGATGGCGCAGGTCCCAACCGGAGACGCCGTACTGGCCGAGCGCCGCGCCCACGCTCACCCCGATCGCGGTCAGCAGCGCCGGGCGCGGCTGGTCCGGGTCGGCCTTGGGGGTTGGCTCGGTGATCGCCGGCGTTGGTTCCTCGGCGGGCCCCAGGGTTGGCTTGGCTGCGGTCACCGGGGTTGGCATCACGGCAGTCGCCTGGTTTGACTCCACGGCGGCAGTCGCTGGAGCCTTCGTGGTCGTCGGAGCCGTCGCAGTCTCGGTCGTTGGCTCCGCCGCGGTCGCCGGAGGCGCACCGGTCGCCGCGGTCGCCGGGATCGTCGCCGGCGATACCTCCGCGACCGGCGCGTGGTGCGGGAGGCGGCGCAGGGCGAAGAGCACGGCCACGGTGGGGAGCAGGGTGAGGCCGGCGAGCCCGTAGAACACCGCGCGCCAGGAACACCAGTCGACCACCAGGCCGGCCAGCGGCGGCCCGACCAGGGAGGGCACCACCCAACAGGCGCTCATCAGGGCCAGTGCCCGGGGCCGCAGGTGCTCGGGGTACGCCTGGCCGATGGCGGTGTTGATCGCCACCGCGACCATGCCGCCGGCCACGCCGTCCAGGAAGCGGCCGGCCGCCAGTTGCCAGATGCTGGTGCTGGCCGCCGACACCACCAGGGTGAGAACGGCGAGCACCATGCCCGCGGCCAGCGGCAGCCGCGCCCCGTGCCGGTCCGCCCAGTGCCCGCCGAGCACCCCGCCGAGCAGGCTCGCGGCCACGAACGACCCGGCCACCAGCGGGAAGAGGGACACCCCGTCCAGGGCTCGGGCGGCGGTCGGCAGGGTGGGTACGACGGCCAGCGCCGCCAGTCCGGTCAGGAACATGACAGCAGCGAAGCTGGCGGTGGCCGCCGCGTAGGTGCGCGAGAACAGCCCGTCGGCGGGGGCCTCGGCGGGCGCCGCGGCACCGCCCGTCACCGCGGCCTCCTGGCGGGGGCGCCGACCGGGGCGGGGACACGGCGCGGCCCGCCGCGCACCCACCCACCGGCGGGTCGACTCGCCCTCCCCCGGGCCGGGGCGTGGGCGCCTCGTCGGAGGTTCCGCATGACAGGGGCATAGGCATGGGTCACAGCCGGCGACCCTAGTCAGCCGGGGCGCTCGGCGTCGATCGATTTGTGGGCGGAAGCGCGTCGGGCGGCACGACGGCCGTGCCACGGACGGCAGTTCACCATCGGTGGTACGGGCCGGGCGCCGGCGCTCCAAGGCTCCCGCGAAACGGCCCGGCCGGCCCCGTACACCATCCGTCGGACGCGGGTCGCCACTCGCGCGACCACCCGCCGAACCACCCGCTTCCGGCGCCGACCGCTGCCGTGCACACCGCGCCAACACCCCACTTCCGTCCCTGCCCCCGTCGTCGTTTGCCGAGGCCAACGGCCGTACGCGGGCGAGTTTTTTGTTCCGTGTGCCCGTCGCGGCTTGCTGAACAATCCACGCCTCGATGAGCTGATCCCCGCCGGTCGACACCGCCGTCGACGGGGGTGGTCGGCCCTGGTCGGCCGGTGGTCCGGGGAGTCGGTTTCGGCTCCCCGGCCAAGTGGAGGAACGCGTTCGATGTGTGCGGCGCCCGCGCCGCCGAAAGGGGAAGAGCAAGGATGCGGATGAAGCGGAAGATGGGGAGTCCGCGGGTGCTGCGCCGGATGCTGGCAGCGGCATCGGTCGCGGCGCTCGCCGCGACCGTTCCGGTTACCGGCAGCGCGGCAGCGCCCAGCACCGCGCTGGCAGGTGCGGAACGCTGCGCACCGGCCCCCGCGATCACGCCGGGCACGGCAGCCGTCCCCGGTGTCGGCTCGCCGCGGACCGCGGACGCCACGGACTGCCGCGGTGGCACATCCGCCACCGCCGCAGCGCGCAACGGCTGGGGCGCGCCGCTCCCCCAGTGGTCGGACGAGTTCGACTACGGCTCCACGCAGAAGCCGGCCGTGCCCAAGCAGGACCGCTGGAAGCTGGCCGGCGGCGGGGTGGACAAGTGCTGGCCCGGCCACGCGAAGAACGGCAAGCGCTGCGACAAGAACACCCGGGTCTTCGGCGGCGTGCTGCGCCAGACCGGCGAGGAGAACGGCGACAGCGGGTGGCTCGCCTCGCGGTACGGGCAGCGCTACGGCCGCTGGGAGGCCCGCGTGCGCTCCCAGGGGATCGGTGAGAACAACGACCGGCAGTACCACCCGCTGCTGATCCTGTGGCCCGACTCGGAGGAGCACCCCGAGGACGGCGAGTACGACTTCCTGGAGAACGGCGCGCCGGGTGAGGAGTGCGCCGAGGCGTTCATCCACTACCCGCACGACCCGGACGTACCGGTGCAGCAGAAGTTCGCGCAGAAGTGCGGCGTGGACCTGTCGCAGTGGCACAACATCGCGGTCGAGTGGACCCCCGACCACGTCCGCGGCTTCGTCGACGGCGTCCAGTGGTACAGCTTCTCCGGCGGCGCCAACGACATCCGCAAGTGCATCCAGTGCGCGCCCTCCATGCACCAGACGATCCAGCTCGACAACTTCTACGGCTCCGACCTCCAGCGCGCGGTCTACGAGGTGGACTGGGCCAGGGTGTACCCGTACAAGACCAAGCGCGGACAGACCGTCAAGTAAGGGCACGGGCCGGGCCGTGGGGCACGCCCGGTCCCCGCTCCCCCGCCTGCGCCCCGCGCTTCCGCCGCGTGACGCCGGCCCGGCGGGCCCCGGTCTTGGGGCCCGCCTTCACCGGCAGGGCGGCTGGTACGGCACCTGTTCGACGTGCCGGCGCCACTCGGCCCGGGTGAGGGTGCCGCGGGTGGCGGCGCAGGTGCGGGCGACGGCCTGGTCGACCGGGAGCAGCCACACCCGGGTGCGGGCGTCGTAGCTGCCGGTGGCCAGGGCGGTCCCGTCGGGGTGGTAGGCGAGTGAGGTCACCACGTCGTAGTGGCCCCGGACCGGGTCGCCCAGCGGGCGGGCGGCGGCCGGGTCGCGGGTGTCCCACAGCCGAACCGTGTCATCGCCCGAGCCACTGGCCAACTGCTGGCCGTCCGGCCGGAAGGCCAGCGCCCGTACCGGGTCCCGGTGGCCGGTGAGCGGGGGCCCGTACGGCGTGGGGCGGGCCGGGTCGGTGACGTTCCACAGCCGGATCTTGCGGTCGACGCCGCCGGTGGCCACGGTCCGGCCGTCGGGGCTGAAGGCGACGGCCGTCACGAAGCCGTCGAAGTCGACGCGCAGTTCGGCGAGGCGGTGCCCCCTGGTGGGCCGGGAGACGTCCCACAGCCAGGCGGTGTTGTCCTCGGCGCCGCTGGCCACGGTCCGGCCGTCGGGGCTGAAGGCCAGCGCGACGACCTTGTTGGTGTGGCCGGTCAGCGGCCGGCCCAGGGCGCGCGGTCGGTCCGGGTCGGAGAGGTCCCACAGCCGGATGGCCTCGTCCTCGCCGGCACTGGCGAGCGTGCGGCCGTCGGGGCTGAAGGCGACGGCCGCCACATCGGCACCGTGCTCGACGGGTGGCCCGGTCACCGGCCGCACCCGGTTCGGGCCGACCACCCGCCACAGCCGTACGGCGCCCCCCTCCCCGGCGGCGGCCAGCAGCCGGCCGTCGGGGCTGAAGGTGAGGGCGGCCACCGGGTCCCGGCCCGCGAGGGTGGGCAGCCGGCGCGGGCGGGCCGGATTCGAGGTGTCCCACAGCCGGACGGCGCCCCCGTTGCCCGCACTGGCCAGCAGGCGTCCCTCGGGGTGGAAGGCGACCGCGTTGACCGGTTCGGTGTGTCCGGTGAGCAGGGTGTCGGGGCGCCGCCACAGCCGTACGGCCTGGTCCCGGCCGGCGCTGGCCAGGGTGCGCCCGTCGGAGCTGAAGGCAACGGCCCACACGCCGTCCGTGTGGTCGGTCAGCGGCTCCCCGAGCGACTTGGGGTAGTCCGGGTTCTTCACGTACCACAGCCGCACCGTGTCATCGAGGCCGGCGCTGGCCAGCGTCTCGCCGTCAGGGCTGAAGGCGACGGCCCAGATCGCGTCCTCGTGGCCGGTCAGCGGCTCGCCCCTGCGGCGGGGGCGCTGCGGGTCGGTCACGTCCCACAGGCGGACCGTACGGTCGTAGCCGGCGCTGGCCAGGGTGTGTCCGTCCGGGCTGAAGGCCAGGGACCACACCGGCTCCTGGTGGCCTTCGAGCGGGCGGCCCCGCAGCGTCGGGCGGGCGGGGTCGGTGACGTTCCACAGCCGGATGCGCTGGTCGAAGCCGGTGGTGGCCAGCGTCTTGCCGTCGGGGCTGAAGGCCACCGCGCGCACCCCGTCGGCCGTGTCGGCCACCAGCGGGCGGCCCAGCGGACGGGCCGCGGCGGGCCGGGAGACGTCCCAGCGCCGGACGGTCTCGTCGTCGCTGCCGCTGGCCAGGACCTTGCCGTCGGGCGAGAAGGCCAGCGAGATCACGCCGTCCTGGTGGCCGGTGAGCACCGGGCCGACCGGGGTGATGCGGGCCGGATCGGACACGTCCCACAGGCGCACCGTGTTGTCGTGCCCGCCGCTGGCCAGCAGCCGCCCGTCGGGGCTGAAGGCCAGCGAGCGCGGGCCCCGTTCGCCGTGTGTGACCGTCGGCCGGCCCAGCGCCCGAGCGTGCCCGGGGTCGGCGGTGTCCCACAGCCGGATCGTCCGGTCCTCGCTCGCGCTGGCCAGCAGGCGCCCGTCGGGCCGGTAGGCGAGCGCCCGGACGAAGTCGGTGTGGCCGAACAGCGGGGCGGACAGCGGGCCGTGCGCGTCGCCGAGGAGTCGGGTGTACAGCTCGGCGCTCGGGCGCCTGCGGTAGGCGGTGACGTCGAGTTGGGCGGCGAGCGAGGTCTGCGTGCCGCGTACCGCGTCGGCCTCGGCGGTGAGCTGGTGGAAGACGGCGGTGTCCCGCTCCGAGCGTGCGGTGCCGCGCTGTTGGACGGCGATCACGGCGGCCCCGGTGGCCAGCAGCGCGAGGACGGCGAGACCGGCGATGACCGACCGGCTGCGGCGCAGGGCGCGCCGCCGGTAGCGCACCGAGGTGGCGAGGAAGGTCCGCTCAAGCGAGGTCAGTTCGCGCTGGGTGCCGGCGGGGAACGCCTCGGTCGCTGCGGCGAGCCGGCTGCCGCGGTACAGGCTGCCCGGCTCCTGGTCCAGGTCCTGCCAGGCGCGGGCGGCCTCGGTCAGCCGCCGGTGCAGCCGCATCCGCTCGCGTTCGGCCTCCACCCAGCGGCGCAGCCGGGGCCAGGCGGTGATGAGGGCCTCGTGGGCCAGTTCGACGGTGTCGCCGGCGATGACGAGCAGCCGCGCGGCGGCCAGTCGCTCCAGGACGGCTTCGGCGTCCTGGTGTGCGTCGAAGTCGAGTTCGGTGCGGTCGATGGGGCGCCGGGTGGCGGCGGTGCCGCGGCCCGGGGCGACCATCCGGAGCAGGATCTGCCGGGCCAGCGCGGCCTGCGCCGAGGTGAACGCCGCGTACGCGCCCTCCGCGGTACGGGCGATGGCGCCGTGCAGCCCGCCGGCGAGTTCGTAGGCGCTCTCGTTGAGCGCGGCGCCCTTGCGGTGCCGCCAGGTCTCCAGCAGGGCGTGCGACATGAGCGGCAGCCCGCCGGGCTCGCCCTGCACCTCGCGCAGGATGCGGTCGGTCAGGGAGCGCTGGACGACCAGGCCGCGGCTGCGGGCGGGCTTGGTGATCGCCTCCCGCAGCTCGGCGTCGCTCATCGGGCCGACCAGCGCGGTGGCGTCCTGCATCGCCGCGGTCAGCTCCGGGTGCGCGGTGCACTGGTCGAGGAAGTCCGCCCGTACGGTGATCACCACACGCAGCCGGTGCTGCGGGGCGCGGGCGGTCAGCAACTTGTCGAGGAACGCGGCCCGTTCGGCCGGGTCCTCGCACAGCGTGTACAGCTCCTCGAACTGGTCGACCAGAATCCAGGTGTCACCCTCGTCCGCGGCGGGCTCCAGGTGCTGGGCGTGGGTGGCCAGCGGATGGGCACCCGGGGTGAGGATGCGGACCGCGGCCACCGGCGCCCCGAAGCCCTCGCCGGCACGCAGCCTGGGCACCAGGCCCGCGCGCAGCAGCGAGGACTTCCCGCTGCCCGACGGGCCGAAGACGGCGATGAAGCGGTGTTCGGCGGCGAGTTCCGCCAGCCGCTGGGTGAGCGTGTCGCGGCCGAAGAACACCGCGGCGTCGGACACTTCGAAGCGTGCCAACCCGCGGTACGGGGCGTCGTCCTCGGCGCCCTCAGGCGTCCGCCGCGCCTCGCGGGTCGCCGTCTCGGCGGCGTGCCCGCGCGCTTCCCACTCGACCGGGTCGGCCTTGCAGGCGCGCACGTAGGCGAGGGTGACCGGCAGCGAGGGCAGCCGCTCGCCGGCCGCCGCCTGCGAGAGGGTCGTCACCGCGTACCCCGCGCGCTGGGCCATGGCGCGGTAGGTGGGGTTCCCGGCGCCGCTGCGCAGCGTCCGCAGCGCCACGGCGAACGCCTCGACGGGCCCGTCGTGAGGATTTAACGGCCGTTGACTGCGTCCCACACTCGCCCCACTCGTCCCAACGGGCCACCCCTGACGCGTTGTCCGGGCCGCCGTCCCCAATGAACGGGGCTTACGGTAAGCACCGCAGCTGCGCTGTGCAACTGGGTGCTCACGCTACGGTCGTTGAGGGTCTCCGTGGCCGGTGCCGCTCCCGTGCCGCGGCGCCGCGCCCCGTGCCCCGCCGGCCCCCGGCCCCTCGCAACCCGCCCCGCCAGCACGGTCTTCAGCCCGGGGCTTCGAGCGTCGTCTCGTCCGTGTCCGCTCGCGCCGGTGGGTGGAGTTCCCGGCGCGCACCGCCCGAACTGCCGACGCCGCACCAGGCGGGCACCGCGCGGGGCGCCGGCGACCGCGCGCCGCGGACCGGCCCCGCCGTCCGGTCCAGGAAGGTGCCTCAGAGGTCTGTCCGTGCCGATCACGGACCGGCACAATCGCCCGTATGACGATCACCGCGAGCGCGCCGCCGGCGCGGCCGGCTGTCGCCGACCTCGCGCGTGGGTTCCTGACGGGTGGCGTGATCGGGGCGTCGCTGGCCGCCCTCGTCGGCGGCGGTGTCATCGAGAGCGTGCCCCTGTTCGTCGGGGGCCTGGCCCTGCCCGCCGCCTACGGGCTGCTCCTCCTGCTGGCCGGGGCGCCGCGGCGGGCCCGGGAGGCGGCTCTTGCGCCGGTCACGGCACTGGCGGTGATCGAGGACCGGAAGGCCGACGGGGGCGTGGACACCGACGTGCCGGTCCGCTTCGACCTCACGGTCGCACCGGACGACGCGCCGGCCTACCGCGTCGAGATCAGGCAGCACATCCACGTCGTCGACCTCGTCGACTATCGGCCCCGCGACGTCGTGGTGGTCCAGTACCCGCCGGACCGGCCGCACCGGGTGCGGATCGTGAAGCGGCCGACACCGCGGTGGGAGGACCGGGCGGCCGGGGCCGACATCCCGTCGGCGCCCGGCCCGGCCGCGCCCAGCGACCCCCCGGAACCGCGCGCCGCCGGCTATCTGACGCTCGTCGGCCTGCTGCTCGGCGCGACCGCCGTGATCATGGCCTGCCGGGGCCCCCTCTTCGACGGGCACGACGCCACCGGGCCGCGTGCCCCCGTCCCGCCCACCACGACGACCTCCCCCTCCACCACCGTCGTCACGTCGCTGTCCAGCACCGTCACCCTCGGCCCGGGCCGGTCCCTGCTCGACCGGGGTGAACTGCGCCGGGCCGTCGACTCACTCACCCGCGGCGGCGGGTCCCACCAGGCGCTCAGCGTCGTCGTGCGGGACCGCGTGCTCTCAGTGGTCTTCGCTGCGGACGCCCCGCACGCCCCGCACTTCGACCCGCGCTCACTGCCCTACGAACGCCTGCCGACACTGGTCGAGGAGGCCAGTACCGGCCTCGGCGGCGGTCCCCCGCGCGACTGGCAGCTCACCGCTGACCGCACCGCGGGCGCCCTGACCATCCGGGTCACCGTGACGGGCCCGGGCGGCACGGCGTGGCTTGAGGCCGACTGGCGGGGCACGGTGGTGCGCCGCGGCCCGGCGCGGTGACCCACGGCATCCGCCCGGTGCGGCCGGCCGGCGACCCGCGCCCGTGGGCGGGGGCAGGGGCGGGGTACGGCCCCGGCGGGGGCCGGGAGTTATCCGCAGGGGACAGGGGGCGGAGGCCCGGCGGGAACCGGGAGTGGCCGCCTGGCCCGTCGATGGCAGCCTGCGGCCGTACGCGTGCGGTGTGGCCCACGGTCGTGCACCGCGGACGTCCGCGAACCGGCGCCCCGCCCCCTGCCGCGACGCGCTCGGGACCGGCGGGGCGATGGGGCGATGGGGGCGTCGGACGGGCGGTCCCTCGCGTGGCAGGAGGAAGGCGCATGGGTTGGCACGGGTATCTGACGCTGTGGTGTGCGGTGTTCGGCGCCGTGGCGTTGATCGGCTACGGCCGCTCGCTGGCCGGAACGACCCGGGCCCAGCGCACGGTCCACGTACCGGGGCGGATCGAGCGGGTGCGACAGCCCCGGCACGGGAGCTCCCGGCGGGAGGGGATATCGGTGGTCGTCTCCTACCGCGATCCCGGGACCGGGGAGGAAGTCACCGTCACCAACGACGGCGAGCGCGGCGAGACGATTACCGTGGCGTGGCGGGGCAGGGAGATCGGGGTCTCGTACCCGCGCGGCAGACCGCACGCCTTTCGGCTCAGTAGCACCGTCGGCCGGCGCGGCCGTGGGCTCGGCTGGCCGACCTTCGCGGTCTTCCTGGTCTACGCCGGGCTGGTGACCGGCGCCGCGATCGAGTGGGGCTGGCCGTGGGCCCTGATCGGCTCCGGCGGCCCGTGGGCCGTGGCGATCGCCTGCCACCTGCCCAGCGGTGTCAGGCAGACCCGCCGCCGTCGCGCGAGGCTGGCCTCGATGGCCACCGCCCGGGGCCGGATCGTCGCGGTGCTCAGGGACGTCAGCACCGACGAGGACGGTCACACCGCCACCACCCTCACCCCGGTCGTGGCGTTCACCACCCACGAGGGCGCCGCAGTCACCGCCTACTGCCCGCCCCGCACGGCGGACCCGGCCGACGCACCGGGCCGTGAGCTCGCGGTCCACTACGTCCCCGAGGACCCGTCCGTCTTCACCTTCGACCCCGCCGGGGACCACCGTTCCCAAGGGGTCGATCTGGCGCTCACCGTCGCGGCGCTGGTCGTCACGGCGGCGGCGGCCGTCGTGGGGGCGGCACTGGTGTGACGTGCGCTGCGCTGCGCCGCGCACGCCGTGGGTGAGGCCCTGCGGACGCGGGTGTCATAGCCGAGGGCGTCCGGGAGGCGGGAGCCCGGCGCTGAGTCCGCGACTCACCCACCCCCACAGCCAACCTGCACGCACCCGCCCTACAGCAACTCCACACGGGCCTGCGGCAACCCGTCGGTAGCGCAGACCCGCAGGTCACAAGGATTTGTCCAGAGGCATATCCGGAGAACAGACTTCAGACCGCGCCGACCGAGCTGTGGTGACCTCCGCGCCGCGCGGAGATCATCATCGCCCTCGTCTGGCCTTCTAACACAGAAGAACCATTCAAGGCGAGAAGTGTCGAGAAATCGTCATCGGTCGGGTTGTCCTATCTACCCTGCACGTCGTGCCAGTTGGCAATCCGGCACGGAGATCCGCACACCTTCGGTAGGTTCGTATGCGCATGAGAGTCGACGTCGTCACAGACACCCCCCAGTTGAATTGGGACGACGTGCACCAGCCTGCACGTGGCGTCGTCTACGGGCTGTTGGAGGAGCACGATCCGGTCCTCGCCCGCTCGTTGCACGACGAAGGGTGGCGTGGTCACCCGCTCAAACCGGTTGGGGTGGCCGGTCCGCAGTTCAAAGGGGCTCCTCGGAAGAGGGGGGTCTACACCACCTCGCCCAACGGCTCGGTGTGGTTCGGCTCGCCGGTGCCGGAGATCGCCGCAGCGCTGATCTCGGCGCTGGCGCGCCGGACGGAGATCGTTTGGGGGGCTGCCCGTCTCCGCGTCCAGGGCTTCACCGTCGAGGTCGACGTGCCGACCCCCGTCGAAGGGCTCGTCGAGTTGAGAACAGCAACCCCGGTCGTACTCCGCCACGAGGGGCGCGAGTTGTTGCCCGGCGAGGTCCACTACATCGACCGGTTGGAACACAACCTCAGGCACAAGGCCGACGTGTTGGGGCTCCCCGCCCCCCGTGGTCTGCGGGTTCTGGAGGCAGGACCGCGCAGGCGGTTCCTGGTACGCGGCGCCCCACGGATCGGGGCCCAGGTGCGGGTGGCGATGGAAGCCGATCCGCGATTCGTGGACGCCATTCGGTCCTGGGGGCTCGGTCTGGACACGGTGCAGGGCTTCGGATGGATTCGGTGAGCGACGGGGCCCTGACGGCGACCGGGCACCCGTTGCAGCGCGCCGGGGCTTGGGCCGTGACCGTCATCGCGGGGAAGAACCAACCCGAGCAGGTGACGTCGGAAGACCTCGCCGGTGTCGCCCGCTCCGTACTGACCGATGTCGTGCACTCTGCCGTCGCGGCTAAGACGGACAAGGCGTACGACTGGTGGAAGGTCTTGTTCGCGCTCTATCCGAACTCCAAGGCGACACATGCCGGGCGGTCGCGCGACAAGACGCTCCTCAGGGCGGGGCTAGAGCCGATGTTCGCCCCGGACGACGGGTCACTCCCCCCTGCCCCCTGCACCTTCTGCGGCACCCCGACACCGGTTCTGTGGGCCAAGTCGACACTGCCCCTCTTCGACACCAACAAGGCGCTGAACTCCCTGCCGCCGGGGTTGCGCGGCTGGCCCGTGTGTCGGGGGTGCCGGGTCGCCATGTGGGCGCTTCCGTACGGGGCATGGGTCACGGCTGGTTCGGCGACGGTGTTGTCGTGCGAAACCCCGGCCGCCGAATACGCGTTCGCCGCGCGGAACGTGCGGCGGGCTCGGCGCATCGCACAGGTCGGCTTCGCCGGCTTGGGCACGGGCACTCGCCCGGAACTGGTCGCGCTCCGTGCGCGGCGCGCCGTCGACGGTGGTCTGTCCGCCACCACCCTGTGGAGCTTCAAGAACGACAACCAGGAGCCGTGGCTGCGCGTGACCCGGACGCGTCGGGCGGTGCCGCGCTTCCTCGCCGCCGTGGACGGCAACAAGGTCCTACGCCGGGCGTGGCGGCTGCTGGAGATGGCGCTCACCCAGCGAGATCGCGACGGCAGGGTCTCTGTCGACGGGGCCGGTGATGCGGCACGCCTGGTCTTCGAGGCCGAGGACGGGCGCAGCCGTTGCCTGGTGTTCCAGGTCCACCGGCTGCTGTGGGACACCGACCGGTGGACCGGCGAGGACCGTGCGGCCCTCACCCGGCTCGCCTTCCGATACGAGAAGGAGGTACACGGCGTGGAGCCGGACCTGACGGGAGTGGCGACGTTGATCGCCGACTGGATCGAGCACGGGAGTGGTAGTCCGCGCGGCCGACTGGCGGAGTACCGGAACGCCGGGCTCAGTGGCTACCGGCTCGGGCAGCTCCTCTACCAGGCCGGGTACCGCTTGAAGCTGGACGGGCGCAGGGTCGAGGTCGATCCGGTGGCGTGGCGGCCGTTCATCGAGAAGCGGTCCCGCGCCTGGGAGCACCGCATGCTGCTGGGGGCCGAGGTGCTGCGCGTACTCGGTGAACGCGGCATCGAGGTGGCCGATCCGCCCGAAGATCCGCAGGAACGGGCACGCGTCGAGGCACTGCTGGAGCAGCCCGTACTGGCGGCGGACGACGAGTACCACTTCGGAGGAGCGTAATGGCGTACCTGGCAGGCAGGTTGTTGGTTTCCGTGGAAGCCGGCGCCCCGAACAACGGCAAGGGTGAGGACACCACCGCTCGGGTGAAGTACGCGACCGTGCGCGGCCGTCGCCATCCCTACGTCTCCGCTCAGGCCGTGCGCCGGTGGATTCGGGACGGGATGGTGGAACGGGGTGTGCCGGCGTCGCCCGTGACCCGGGTGGGCAAGGCACAGAACCGGGCCCAGAAGGCCAATACCGACGCCGATCCGATCACGTACGCCGATGACGACCTGTTCGGGTACATGCGGGCGGGGGCAAAGAAAGACGATGCCGCAACGACGCTCCGCGACAGCCCGTTCATGCTGGGCACGCTGATGTCGGTGGCGCCGGTCCACCCGACGGAGGACTTCGGGGTGATGTCACGCGGGGTCGGTGAGCCCGTACTGCACGGGCACGAGTTCTACACCGCCGACCTCGCCGCTCCGTTCCTGCTCGACCTGCCGCGGATCGGCACGTTCACCCTGCCGAACTCCGACGGAGCGGGGCGGCCGAACTACCTCAGCCAGGAACAGGCCCTCCAGGTCGCCCAGGCCGCGGCGCTGGGCGCCCGCACCGAGACGTTCCGAGGCCAGGGAGCCGTGCGACTGCCGGTCGAGCAGCGTCGCCAGCGGGCCGCGCTGCTGCTGGAGGCGATCGCCCATCTCAGCGGAGGTGCCAAGCAGGCACTGCATTACGGGGACCGCATCCCGTCCCTGATCGTCATGGTGCCGTTCAAGGGCGGTGTCAATCCGCTCGCGCACGTGATCACCGGCGATGAGGACGGTCTGGTCGTACGGGGCGATGTGCTGCGCAAGGAGTTGACCGCGTGGGACGGGGAGTGGGAGCCGCCCGTACGGGTGGGGTGGCGGCCTGGGTTCCGGGACGACCTGCGGGAGGACTTCGAGAAGGTGTGCGCGCAGGAGATCGCCGACGGCACCGTCGTCGTGGACCACCCTCGGACGGCCCTGCTCACTCTGGCGTCCGAGATGCGCGACGGCGCATGGGACGCCTGGTTCGACGACGCGGCCCAGTGACCAGGGTGTCGTACGCCGAGCCGCTTGCGGCGTGGAGGCTGACGTTCTACGCGCCCGTCGCGTCCTTCCGGGACCCGTTCTTCCCCGGGCTCACCCGAGGGCTCCCGGTGCCACCGCCGTCCACGGTGCGCGGCCTGCTCGCTGCGGCCACCGGGGCGCCGTGCGAGTCCCTGGCCTTCGGCATGGCCGCCTGGTCGGAAGGCGAAGGAGTGGACGCGGAGACGTACCACCCGATCGACGCGGGCGGCGCCAACCCCGCGGTCTCGGGGCGGGTACGTGCGGGCAAGGGCGGGATGACGCTGCGCATGCGCCCCTTCCACACGGACGTACACCTCACGGTGTGGCTGCCGGGCCCGGACGGCGAACGCATCGCCCGGGCGTTCCGGCGTCCCGTATGGGGGCTTCGGCTGGGCCGCTCGCAGGATCTCGTCCACCTCCAGGAGCGCGTCGGGGTCACCCTCGTACCGGCCACGGAGGCGGTCGTGGGCTCGGCCCTGGCCCCGACCACCGGTCACGACGTGCCGTACGCGACGGTGCACCGCATGGCCGCATCCGTGTCGACGGATCGTCTGACCAGCCGTTGGACGGATTACCAGTGGTGCGACAGCCCCGCGGGGCGGTATCCGGTCCGCGACGCCTACGAGGACGTCGACTACCAGCAGAAGGGACAGGCCCTGTGGCTTCTCGACCCGTGACGGGCCCACCGCGGCGAGGCTCCCTCAGCGACCTGCGGGCGAAGTCCACCCCGGCCCACGACCGGGAGCGGCTCACCACCCACTCCCGTACGGTCCACGCCGCGGTGGCCCCCATCCAGGACCGGGTGGCCAACGCAGGTGTCCTCGCCGATGCGCCGGCCTTCTGGCCCCGCGTCCGATGGGCCGCCCTCCTGCACGACGCCGGGAAGATCGCCGAGGGATTTCAGCGCCAGGTGGACAGCGGAGGCGTCCCGTGGGGCGAGCGCCACGAGGTGCTGTCCCTCGCCTACGTCGACCTGCTCGCCGAAGCCGCTGGGTGGACCGAGGAGGACCGGCTGATGGTGGCGACGCTCGTGGCCACCCACCATCGTGCCCTGCTCAGCGGCGACGGCGGTGGTCACGGAGGCAAGCCGGCCCTGAGCCGGGAGTACAACAAGGAGACCGACTGGAACGAGGCGTTCGGCACCGGTTCCGACGTACGGACGGGCGAGACGGTGCCGCAGGTGCCGCGCTTCCTGCACCGGGAGTGGCTGGCGTGGCTCTGCGGCGCTCTCGCGGCGGACCCGCCCACGACGTCCCCCGGCGATCCACCGCTGGCACATCGCGCACGGGACCTGCTGGAGGAGTTGCTGAACGCCTGGCGACAGCCCGTCAAATCCCATCGCGGGTTGCTGGCGGTCCTCGCGCAGGGCGCGCTCACCCTGGCCGACCGGTCGGGTTCCGCACACGTCCCGTTCCAGACCCACATGCCGTTGGCCCCCGACTATCTGGCACGCATGCCGTACGAACCCCATCTCCATCAGCGCCGGGCCGCCACGGCCTCGGGGCATCTGGTGCTGGTCGCACCCACCGGGAGTGGCAAGACCGAGGCCGGCCTCGCATGGGCGGCCGGCCAGCTGGCGAGGATGCCCGGTCTCCCGCGGGTGGTGTGGACCCTGCCGTACCGGGCGTCGCTCAACGCGGTCCGCCGTCGCTTCGCCGACAGCCTGATCCCCGCGCCGGGCGAGCGGAGTGCGGACATCGGCCTGCTGCACGGCACCGTTACCCAAACACTCCTGGCCGAGGCGCTGGAAGACGACTGCGCCGCCGGGAACCCCCACACCGAACCGACGGCGGATCAGGCGCGAAAGGCACGGGCGCAGGCGGGCGCGATGCGACTGTTCACCCATCGGCTCCGGGTCGCCACCCCGCACCAACTCCTCAGCGGGGCGATCGCCGGGCCGGCGTACTCCTCCGTGCTGCTCGAACAGGCCAACGCCCTCTTCGTCCTGGACGAGTTGCACGCGTACGAGCCCGACACCTTCGGACGGCTCTGTGCGGCGATGCGGCTGTGGGAGCGGCTCGGCAGCAGATTCGCCGTCTTGTCGGCGACGCTCGCCCGACCCATGGTCGAGATCATCGAGGAGAGCGTCGAGCAGCCGGTCACCGTGCACCGCGCGCCGGCGGGTACGAGCCCGGTCCGGCACCGTCTCGTGCTGGGCCAGCGTCCGCTGGACGCCCCGGAGAGCGTCGAGCTACTGCGAGGGCAACTGCGCGAGGGGCACAGCGTCCTCGTCGTGGCGAACACGGTCGCCCGCGCCCAGGACCTGTTCCAGCAACTCGCCCAGGACGCGCGGGAGGCCAGCCCCGGCCACCCCAGTCCCGCTCTCCTGCTCCACTCTCGGTTCAAGAACGGTGACCGGGACGCCATCGAGAAGGCCCTGCTGCGGCGCCATCCCGAGCGCCGGGAGGGTGACCCGGCGCGTCGGGGTGGACTCGTGGTCGCCACCCAGGTGGTGGAGGTGTCCCTGCAACTCGACTTCGATCGCGGGGCCGTGGAGTGCGCCCCTGTCGAGGCGATCGCCCAACGCGCGGGCCGGGTGAACCGACGCGGGCTGCACCCCGAGGGGCCGGTCGACTTCCGCGTGCACCCTTTCGAGAAGCCCAACCCGTATCCCCGGGACGCGATGGACGCCTCCTGGGAAGCGCTCCGGAGCCTCGTCGACGACGGCGCGACCACGCTCAGCGAACAGGACATCGACGAACTGCTCCGACGGGCGTACGACACCGCATGGGGCCGGGAGTGGGAGGAGGAGGCTCGTCGACAGCGGGACGAGTTCGCCGCTAGGTTTCTGACCTTCACCGACCCGTTCCACGACCGGAGCGAGTTCGCTCACGCCCTGACCAAGGCGTTCGACAGCGTCGAGGTGCTCCATCACGAGGACAGAGCCGCGTATCGGGCGCTGACCAGGGGGAAGTCGGGCGATGCTCTGCTCGCCTCCCGGCTGCTGATCCCCCTGCGTCTGGGGGCGTTGACGGAGTACGCCTGCACGTACGACCCGTACCTGAAGGTCCACATCAGTGAGGGCGGGTACGACAACGTGCTCGGCCTCCTCCCGCCGGCCAGCCAGGAGACCATCCTGTGAGCCCCGAACCCGATCCCGACCTGCCGGCCGACGACGAGACCGCCGTCGGCGGCGTTCACATCAAGTACCTCGTCCACTGCCCGCGACAGCTCTGGCTCTACGCCCGGGGCTACCGTCCCGAGCAACGAAGCGAAGCGGTCGCCTTCGGCAAGGCGGTGGACGACACCACCTTCACCCGGCGGCGCGACGTCGACCTCGGCGAGGCGAAGATCGACTGGGTGACGACCGGGGCCGTCGTCCACGAGACGAAGTCCTCCCGGGCGCCGGCCCCCGCGCACAGCGCCCAGGTCCGGCACTACTGCCTGCTGCTGGAACGCCGGGGCGTCACCGTCCGGGGCGGCGTCGTGCACTACCCGCTGATCCGCCGTACTACGGACGTGGTCTGGGACGACCAGGCCCGCGCCGAAGCCGCGGAAACGGAGGCGAAGGCGCAGGCCGTCATCGTCGAGTCCACGGCTCCCGACCGCCTGTCCCGCGGCAAGTGCCGTGGGTGTTCCTATCTCGACTACTGCTGGGGAGTCTGATGGCTGCCGTCGGCCGTACCTATTGGCTGACCGAACCCTGCCGGATCCGCCGTGAGGACGACAGCGTCCGCATCGAGCGCCCGGACGGCAGTCCGGTCCGTATCCCCATCACCGACATCCGCGATCTGGTCGTCTTCGACCACGTCGACGTCAACACGTCAGCGCTGTCGCTCCTCAGCCGCAACGGCGTCACCCTGCATGTCCTCGACCACTACGGCAATCACGCGGGGCACTTCAGCCCCGCCGATTCCATGGCGTCCGCGACGGTCGTACGACGCCAGGTCGAGATCACGGCGGACGGGGAACAACGGCTCGCGATCAGCCGCTCCCTCGTACTGGCGACCGCGGAGAACCTGCGGTGGGCGCTCGACACCGACCTACTCGAATCGGCGCTGGATGCGCTGAAGGGCGCCCTGCCCGAATGCCGCTCCAACGACGCGATCATGGGTGTGGAAGGCAACTTCCGACGAACGGCCTGGGCCGTGCTCGACAGTCGGCTGCCGCCGTGGCTCCGGATGAACGGCCGCTCGCGGCGGCCACCGACGAACGCGGGGAACGCCTTCATCAGCTACCTCAACGCCCTGACATACGCACGCGTGCTGACCGCCCTGCGCAGCACCCCGCTCCACCCGGCGATCGGCTTCCTCCACGCGGACACCGACCGCCGCAGAAACACCCTCGCGCTGGACCTGGCCGAGCCGTTCAAGCCGCTGTTCGCCGAGCGCCTCCTGCGCCGCTCGGCAAGCCAGAAGCATCTCAGGGAGAACGACTTCGAGACCGACGTCGGCCGCGCCTCCCTCAGCAAGGACGGTCGCAAGAAGATCGCCGCGCTGGTAAGGGAAGAGCTCGCCACCAAGGTGCACCACCGCGGCCTGAAGCGCCAGGTGAGCTACGAGGAGCTGATTCACTTGGAAGCACTGAAGGTCGTCCGCCTCTGCCTCGAAGACACGCCGTACAAACCGTTCCGACCGTGGTGGTGAGGGATCGTGTTCGTCATCCTCGTTTACGACACGGCCGCCGAACGCAACCCGAAGGTGCTGAAGACCTGCCGCAAGTACCTGCACTGGACCCAGCGGAGCGTCTTCCAGGGCGAACTGTCCGCAGCGCAGTACAGGGCGCTGATGGCAGCGCTGGACAGCGTGATCGATCCGACGTACGACAGCATCGTCACCTACACGGCCCGCTCACCGGACATGGTCGAGTCAGCGACCCTCGGGGTCGCGCTCGGTGGGCCCGTAGACATCCTCTGACCTGCGCAGATGCATCATCGCCGAACTGCTGCGGAATCGCGTTGCGGGGGCTTGAGTGGGGAGCCTCTGACCTGGGGGTTTACTCTCGGGTTGTTATTGGCCCAGGAGGGTTTGCAACGTCTTGCGTGCGGCCATGACGGCAGCTCCTCACAAGGTTGTTATTGGCCCAGGAGGGTTTGCAACGCGTGCTGCCGGCACAGCGCCTCGGCGGCCTCCAGGGTTGTTATTGGCCCAGGGGGGTTTGCAACGCCTCTTGTCCCGCCTGATCTGGACCGCGGCCAGCGGGTTGTTATTGGCCCAGGAGGGTTTGCAACTCCAGGTGCCCGGCCTGCGCGGCGAGCACAATGCCGGTTGTTATCAGCCCAGGAGCGTCTGCAACAACCGCCCGCGGCAAACGCCCCGTCGGAGACGGCCCCTACACCGACGCCGGCACAAGCCCCATCAGGGCGCCCACCGCGACGCCGCCGACGGCCAGTGCATAGGTTCCCGCCATGGTCGCGATCAGCGTCAACTCCCGGCGCAGGGCGGTCGGGGTGGGGCCGCCGGTCAGGGAAGCGATGCGTAGGGCCTTGGCCGCGGTGGGTGTCGTTTGTTGGAGGACTCGTAGAAACTCCCGCATGTGCGCGGTGGCTGCCGCGTCCAGGCACGCCTCTGCGTCCGCGCGGACCTCGTGGACGACCGGGATCAGCCGTACGGCACGTCGTACGGCCAGCACTCCGAGCGCCGCCACGCATCCGAAGGCGAGCAGCACCGGCCACGGTGGTCCCGCGATGGCTATCACGGGGGCGGTGGCGAAGAAGGCCAGGGCCTGGCTGACGTCGGGGCAGACGGCGAGCAGTCGGCGGTTGCCGGGGTCCTGGTGGCGGATGTGGGAGATCTCGTGCAGGAGTTGGACGGTGGCGGCCGGGTCGCGGCGCAGCCTGGGGCGCCAGTGTGCGGGGATCAGCAGGACGGTGTCGGGGTTGCGCAGGTTGAGTTGGATCTGTCGGCTGCCGTTGTGCACGGCGACCGGGAGGAGCGCGGCCAGCACGAGGAAGACGCACACGGCGAAGCCCTTCGTGTCGGTGACGGTGGAGAGTTGCTCGGAGAACACCCCGGCCGTGAGTCCGAGCACGGTCCCGACGGTGAGCAGCAGCCGCTGGTGGGGCACGGTCAGGTCGCCGAGCCGCATCAGCCGGTGCGAGGTGGGGCGGGCGATGTGCCGGGTGCGCAGGTTGCCGCGGTCCCAGACGGTGACCGCGCGGAGCGCGGTCGGGTCGAGTCCGGCCGTGACGAAGACCTCCCGCACCCGGCTCCAGGTCGGGGCGGCCCAGTCCACCTCGCGTAGCTTGGCGTCGCTGTGCCGGTGGACGTAGGACCGTTCGGCCCAGCTCTGCACGGCCAGCCCGAACACGAACAGCAGCGGCACGACGGCCACCACGGTGCCGATCAGCAACAGGAGACCGAGGTGGGTGCCCGGGTCGTCCAGGTGCCCGATGCTCACCACGGCGCAGGCGACCAGCACGAAGGGGGCCAGCACCACGCCCCACAGCATGCGGTGCGCGCGCCGGAGGGTCCGTAGCCGGTCCGCGCGCACCGCGGTGAACGCCGCGCCCGGACCGTCGACCGGCGCCGACACGGGTCCTACCGCGCGCCGGGCCCGGGGCCCGCGGCCCGGGCCCAGGCCGCGAGCTGGACGCGCACGATGAGGCGGAGGGTCTCCGGGTCGAGGTCGGCCGGCAGCGCCAGCCGGTCGGCGACGGCGGTGGCGATCGCCTGCACGGTCGGGGAGTCCAGGGCGAGGGGTGGGGTGGTTGTGGAGTTCGTGGTATCTGCGGCGGGGGTGGCGGGTGCAGTGGGGGTGGTGGCGGCGCCCGTACCGTCGGGTTCGCCCATACCGTCGGGTTCGCCCGGGGCGCGGATTGCGTCTGGGGCGCCAGCGTTCATCGGGCCGTCCGGGCCGGCACCGGCACCGGCCCGATCCACCCCCGCGCCCGCGCCCGCGCCCGCAGCTAGGGTCCCGTCGTCCGCGCCGCCGTCGCCCCCGTTGCCCGCACCGTCTCCACCGCCCCCGCCTGCTCCGTCGTCCCCGTCATCCGCCCCGTCCTCGGTGCGGTCGCCGCGGACCAGCCCGCCCACGTAGCTGGCCGCGTCCCGTACGCCGTGTTCAACGGCCAGGTCGGTGGCGACCGAGATGACCTTGACCGCGATCTGGCCCAGCAGGGTCAGTCCGATGCCCAGGAACACCTGCGCGTCCGCGATGTCGGCGTCCGCGTCGTCGTCCCAGGCGCCGTCCACGCCCGGTATCAGTCCGGTCTCCCGCAGGTCCTCGGCGAACTCCGCCAACAGGTCGTCCCGCTCGTCCGGCGCCACCACGGCCGCTGACGCGTCCACCATGGTCAGCACCCGCTCCACGGCAGCCTCGTGCTCGCCCCTCATCGGCTTCTCCCCCCGTACGTCGTACGCGCACAGCCGCTCGGGCCCCCCGGCCCGGCGGTGCCAGTGAGCGTAATCGTCGGTGGCCCAAGTGGCCCCGCTCCGTACGGGGTTGTCTCGGTGCCGGAGTTGCGCGGGCGGGCTGCCGACGGGCCCGCGCACGCCCCCGGGCGCGGCGTGCTCGCGGGCCGCGCCACGCTACCGGGGTGGGCCGAGTGGCCGGGCGGCTCACCCGGCCGACCAGCTCACCCCTGGCGCCCCGGG